>NZ_JAIWPT010000051.1 GCF_021191695.1 Proluteimonas luteida | reverse complement strand
TCGCGCATGCCGGCCTCGGGCTTGGACGACAGCTCGGCGTGCAGCGCCGGCGCGCGCCGGGTCACGTGCAGGCCGCCGGGCAGGGTGCCGGTCTGGCGGATGCCGCGCGCCACGCACGACTGCATCGCCGCCCACAGTTCGCGCAGGCCGTCGAAGATCTCGGCCTCGCTGCGCCAGACCTTCTCGTTCTCCAGCATCAGCCCGGCGATGCCCAGGCCGCTGTCCTGGGCCTGGGCGATCAGTTCGTCGCCGCTGGAGAACGGATAGGGCACGTCGGTGGTGTCGGCGACGATGCGGTCCTCGGCGGCCTCGTCCTCGTTGACCACGAAACCGCCGCCGACCGAGTAGTAGTCGCGGGTGGCGATGACGCCGCCGTCCCCGCCGTAGGCGGTGAAGCGCATGCCGTTGGTGTGGAAGGGCAGCTTCTGGCGCTTGTTCATCACCAGGTCGCTCTTCTCGTCGAAGGCGATCTCGCGGACGCCGCCCAGCATGATGCGGCGCTGGCCGCGGATGCGCGCCAGCGCATCGGGAATGAGGTCCGGGTCGATCAGGTTGGGCATGTGGCCTTCCAGGCCCATCATGACCGCCTTGTCGGTGCCGTGGCCGCGGCCGGTGAGCGCGAGCGAGCCGAACACCTCGGCGCGCACGCGCACGACCTCGTCGAGCCGGCCGGGGACCTCCAGCCAGCGGCGCACGAAGCGCGCGCCGGCGCGCATCGGCCCGACGGTGTGCGAGGAACTCGGCCCGATGCCGATCTTGTAGAGGTCGAAGGTGCTGACGGCCAT
>NZ_JAIWPT010000004.1 GCF_021191695.1 Proluteimonas luteida | reverse complement strand
CCGCTTGAGCCACTTGTAGGCCGTGCGGACACTGACGCCGGCCGCATGCGCCGCTTCTTCCACCCGCAGACCATGAGCAAGGATGCGATCCACGAGCAGGGCTCGACCGCGAGGGCTCAAACGGGCATGTTTATGCAGGTTCATCCGGGGCTCCTGGGGGCTGGGTTGGCTTCGTAACCCCCATCTTCCAGAGATGCCCCGGATGAACAACCTACTGAGAGATCACACCTAACGCCTGAATTAAGCCGCGCCGCGAAGCGGCGTCGGCTTGAATGAATTGTTAGGGGGATGCGGCACGATGACGCCTACCCCGAATAATTGCGACCGTAGAGAGCGCCACGCCAGAGCCTAGTAGCGCCCAGAAAGCGTAGCCGTACAGCAACGGTGCGCGACACCTTTCTGTTGCCGCATTGGCTGTGCCCGGCTCAGTACAGAATGCGAAGGACAACGAGTAGGAGGCCGCTGCTTGCAGGTATGCGTAACCAGCGAGCAGGAAGCAAGCTATGGCGGTAATGGAAAGAGCCAAGTTGATCTTGCGTGATCTATCCAAGCTGCCCCCTAACGCCTGAATTAAGCCGCGCTGCGAAGTGGCGTCGGCTTGAATGAATTGTTAGGCCGTACCGCCACGGCTGCTGTCCGGCTGGCCCTCATGAACTGCAAGGAAATCAGAGGCGCTAAGACCGTACTCATGCTCGGCCTGCATAAACGCTGCGTCCAAATCCTCATGCCATGTGTCATTACAGAGATCCCCGGTCCGAGTATACCGATACATCATGCAGTGCTCACTACCTGGCTCAAGTTCAATCTCGACTCGGTCGGGTAGCGGCATTGCATCTCCTCTCGCTAATTCCCCACCAGAAATGCACCCGATGGTATGCATGTCTGGACACCTGAACTCTCGAGGTCGTGCAACGTACTTCATAGCGGCTTAACGCCTATTCGAAGTCATATTGACCTGTAATCCAGCGGCCTAACCCGGTCCCGCTCTGGTTCCGGATCAGGGTTTCCCTACACCAATCAACGGTTTGTCGCGATACGGGTGCCTAAATCGGGTGCCTAATCTCCGGGTCTGATGGATCGGAGATCGGGGCCATGGAACGCTATCACCGGGGTGTGAGGTCGACAAGCGGCGGGTATGTCGGGTCGGCGGGGCCCGTGCGTGCGCCGCGGTTGCTGGAACAGGTGGTGGCGCGCATGCGTCGCCTGGGCATGGCGCGCCGCACGGAGGACGCGTATCTCGGCTGGATCCGGCGGTTCATCCTGGCCAACGGCAAGCGGCATCCGCGGCTGCTCGGTGGCGCCGAGGTGGAGCGGTTCCTGACGGCGCTGGCGGTGCACGGCAACGTGGCCGCGTCCACGCAGAACCAGGCATTGGCGGCGCTGCTGTTCCTGTATCGCGAGGTGCTGGGCGTGGACCTGCCGTGGATGGAGGCGGTGCGGCGGGCGAAGAAGCCGCAGCGCTTGCCGGTCGTGTTGTCGCAGCAGGAAGTGCAGGCGGTGCTGGGCGGGATGTCGGGGGTGCATTCGACGATGGCGGCGCTGCTGTACGGCACGGGCATGCGGCTGATGGAATGCGTGCGGTTGCGGGTCAGGGACCTGGATTTCGCCCGTCACGAGGTGCTGGTGCGGGACGGCAAGGGCGGCAGGGACAGGCGCACGATGCTGCCGGCGCGGCTGCATGCCACGCTGCAGTTGCAGGTGGAGGAAGCACGGCGCCTGCATGCGCGCGACCTGGCGGCAGGTGCGGGCGAGGTCTGGCTGCCGCAGGCGCTGGCGCGGAAGTTCCCCGGTGCGGGACGGGAGTTGGGTTGGCAGTACGTATTCCCCGCCAGCCGCCGCAGTCTCGATCCACGCAGCGGCATCGCGCGTCGCCATCATCGCGACGAGAAGGGACTGCAGCGTGCGGTGAAGCGGGCGGTGCGGGAGGCGGGGCTGGTCAAGCCGGCCAGTTGCCATACGTTTCGGCACTGCTTCGCGACGCATCTGCCGGAGGCGGGTCACGACATCCGCACCGTGCAGGCGCTACCCGGGCACAAGGATGTGGCGACCACGCAGATCCATGCGCATGGCCTCGATCGCGGCGGGCTCGGGGTGGTCAGTCCGCTCGACCGCATGGCACGGGAGTGAACGCTGTGCGGGCGCCGACGGCGCATCCATTCGCGCCAATCGGCATCGCGGTGGCGGTCGCGCTGGTCGGTGGCGCGACCGGGTGCCTGCTGCTGCCGGCGTTGCCACCGGCGTGGGGGTTGGGGATGGCGCTGGCCGGTGGTGCGTTCGGCTGGGTGCGCGGGCGGCGCTGGTTCCGTTTTGCCGGTGCGCTGGTGGTTGGCGCGGCGCTGTGCGGCCTGCATGCCGCACACAGCCTGTCGCTGCAGCTGCCCGCGTCCATGGCGCGTGCGGATGTCGCGATCAGCGGCCGGGTGGTGCAGTTGCCTGTCCATGAGCCGCAGCGCACCCATTTCCTGTTCCGGGTCGATGCGGATGACGCGATCCCCGCCGCGTTGCGTGGTCGCCTGCTGCGCCTGTCGTGGTACGACGACCGCGACGACGCCGACTCGCGCCGGTTCGACATCGCCGCGGGCAGCGACTGGACGTTCACCGCGCGCGTGCGCGCGCCGCGCGGGCTGCGCAATCCCGGCTGGTTCGACGGCGAGAAGCACGCGATGGCGCGGCGGATCGCTGCGGTCGGTTATGTGCGTTCGCGCGAGCCGCTGGCGCGCACGGCGACCGGGCAGGGCGTCGATGCATGGCGCGATGCGGTGGCCCGGCGCATCGATGCCGCGGTCGACGGCGAGGCGGCACGCTACGTCCGCGCGCTGGCGATCGGCGATACGCGGATGCTGGCCGACACCGACTGGGAGGCATTGCGCGCGACCGGGCTGACCCACCTGGTCGCGATCTCCGGCTTCCATGTCGGCATGGTCGGCGGCTTCTTCGCGCTTTTGGCGACCGGGCTGTGGTGGCTGCTGCCGGGGCTCGGCCGCCGCCTGCCGCGTCCGCAGGCGGCGGCGATCGTCGCCCTGCTGGGCGCCACGTTCTATGCCGCGGTCGCCGGCTGGGAACTGCCGACGGTGCGCACGGTGCTGATGATCGCCGTGGTCGTGGTCGCGCGGCTGGCGCGGCGGCACCTGCGGATCTCCGATGCGCTGGCTTATGCGGCGATCGCGGTGGTGCTGGTCGATCCGATGGCGGTGCTGTCGGCCGGTTTCTGGCTCAGCTTCGCCGGCGTCGCGTGGCTGGTCTGGTGCCTGCCCGATGCGCGCGAACTGTCGCTGCTGCGCGGCCTGCTGGCCTCGCAATGGGTCGCGACGCTGGGCCTGCTGCCGCTGACGGTGATCCTGTTCGGCCAGGCCTCGCTGGCCGGACCGCTGGCCAACCTGGTCGCGATTCCGTGGTGGAGCCTGGTCGTCGTGCCGCTGGCGCTGCTCGGCACCGGGCTGGAGGCGGTGGCCAGCGGCAGCGGCGACTGGGCGTGGTGGCTGGCGGCACGGGCGTTCGACCTGAGCTGGCCGTTGTTCGACTGGCTGGCATCCAGCCCCTTCGCTCTGTGGTGGCTGCCGGAGCCGCGCTGGTTCGCGTTGCCGCTGGCGCTGGTCGCCGCGTTCTGGCTGCTGCTGCCACGCGGCGTGCCGGGCAAATGGCTGGCGGCCCTGCTGTGGCTGCCGCTGCTGTGGCCAGATCGCGACCTGCCGCGTCACGGCGAGGCCGAGCTGGTGGTGCTGGACGTCGGCCAGGGCCTGTCGGTGCTGGTGCGCACTGCCGGTCACGCGGTGCTCTACGATGCCGGCCCGGCGGTCCCCGACGGCTTCGATGCCGGCGAGCGGGTCGTGGTGCCGGCATTGCACGCGCTGGGCGTGCGCCGGCTCGACGCGGTGGTGGTCAGCCACGCCGATGCCGACCACGTCGGCGGCTTCGCGGCGGTGCAGCGGCGTTTCGACGCGCCGGTGGTGTTCGCGCCGCGCCACGAGGGCATCGCGGGGGCCGCGCCCTGCCTGATGGGCGGTGGGTGGCGAATGGACGGCGTCGATTTCCGTTTCCTGCATCCGGACCTGTATTTTCCGCCATTTCGCAATCCTTCCAGTTGCGTGCTGCGGATCGAGACCGCGCATGGCAGTGCGTTGCTGCCGGGCGACATCGACGCGGTCGTCGAGCGCCTGCTGGTGCATCGCGACGCCGATGCGCTGCGCGCCGACGTTGTGTTGGCCGCGCACCACGGCAGCGGCGGTTCGTCGGATCCGGCCTTCGTCGACGCCAGCGGCGCGCGGCACGTGCTGGTGTCGGCCGGCCACGACAACCGCTTCGGCCATCCGCAGGCCGGCGTGGTCGACCGCTGGCGCCGGGCGGGCGCCTCGGTGGCCGATACCGCCGGGCAGGGCGCGCTGCGGATCCGGCTGGTGCCTGACGGGATCGAGGTGCAGGGACGGCGCGAGCGCCAGCGCCGCCTGTGGGATGCGACGCGCCGCGCCGGCAGGGCGCAGGCCGACGCGGCCGCTACGCTATCCTATCGGCCGGATTGAACCGGCCACGGGCCGAAGGGGTTTGCGTGCTCGAACTGGTGAAGGCCGGCGGCTGGCCGATGATTCCGCTGCTGCTGCTGTCGGCGCTGGCGCTGGCGATCATCGTCGAGCGGTTCTGGGCGCTGCGGCGCAAGGCCGTGCTGCCGCCGGGGCTGGGCGACGAGGTCCGGGTCTGGGCCGCGCGTGGCGTGCTCGACCCCGCGCACATCGAATCGCTGCGCGCCACCTCGCCGCTGGGCGCGCTGCTGGCCGCGGCGCTGGACGTGCGCAACCGGCCGCGCGAGGAGATCCGCGAGCGGGTCGAGGACGTCGGCCGCCACGTTGCCTTCCGCATGGAGCGCTACCTCAACACCCTCGGCACGATCGCCGCGGCCGGGCCGCTGCTGGGCCTGTTCGGCACCGTGGTCGGCATGATCCAGATGTTCCTCGGGGTCATGGACCACGGCGTCGGCGACGTCAACCAGCTGGCCGGCGGCATCGGCAAGGCGCTGGTGTGCGCGGCGACCGGCATGATCGTCGCCGTCCCGGCGCTGATGTTCCACCGCCATTTCCGCGCCCGCATCGACGGCTACATCGTCGCGATGGAGCACGAGGCGATCGCGTTGATGGACGTCATCGACCCGCGCAACCGCCGGCCCGGCGTGCCGGCGCAGGACTGAGCCATGCGCATCCGCGACCGTCGCGCCGAGGACAACCCGGAGCTGAACCTGGTGCCGCTGATCGACGTGATCCTGGTGCTGATCATCTTCTTCGTCATCACCACCACGTTCGACGCGCGCTCGGTGCTCAAGCTCGAGCTGCCGCAGGCCGACGGCCAGCGCAACGATGCGCAGACCGGCACGCTGAGCCTGCTGATCAACGCCGACGGGCGTTATTTCGTCGATGATCGCGAGGCGCTGCGCACCGATGTCGAATCGCTGAAGCGCACGATCGCCGAGGTCGCCGGCGACGACCGCGAGCGCACCGTGCTGCTGCGCGCCGACGCGCGCACGCCGTGGCAGGCGGTGGTCACCGCCTACGACGCGCTCGGGCAGTTGGGCTTCACCCGCATCGCCAACGCCACCGCGCCGCAGGCCGGCAACGCCGCCGCCGACGGCGCGGCGCAGGGCCGCTGAACGGCATGGCGCGCAGCGAGGTCGTTTCCACCGCCGAGGCCCGCGCCGACCGGGCGTGGCCGGTCTACCGGCGCCTGCTGGGGTTCGCGGCCGGGTACCGCGGCCTGCTGTCGGTCGCGCTGCTGGGCATGCTGATCGAGGCGGTGGCCGGTGGCGCCTTCACCAAGATGATGGAACCGATCATCGACGAGACCTTCGTCGGTGCCAACGCCGGCGTGAACCTGTGGCTGCCCGCGGCGATCATCGGCCTGTTCGTGCTGCGCGGCGTCGCCGGCTACATGGCCGACTACAACATGGCCAAGTCCGGCCGCGGCATCGCCCGCGACCTGCGGGTCATGGTGCTGGGCAAGTACCTGCGGCTGCCGGGCATGCGCTTCGACGCGGAGCCGGTGCCGTCGATGCTGGTGCGGCTGGGTTCCGACAGCGACCAGGTCTCGCAGGCCGCGGTCGACGCCGCCAAGGTCATGCTGCAGCAGTCGCTGCAGATCCTCGCCTCGCTGGTGGTGATGCTGTGGACCAGCTGGCAGGTGACGCTGACGATCCTGGTCATCGCGCCGCCGCTGGCGTGGATCATGGACAAGGTCGCGCGCCGCTACCGCCGCGTCAGCCACAGCATCCAGGACAGTTCCGCGGCGCTGATGCAGACCGCCGACCAGACCCTGAGCAACCAGCAGGAAGTGAAGATCTACGGCGCCCAGGCGATCGAGGCCGCGCGCTACCGCGAGGTCGCCGATACCCACATGCGGCTCAACCTCAAGGTCGAGGCGACGCGCGCGATCTCCTCGGCGGTGGTCCAGCTGATGGGCTCGGTCGGCCTGGCGCTGCTGATCGTCATCGCCGGCTACGAGGCCTCGCAGGGGCGCCTGACCGCCGGCGGCTTCGTCGCGCTGATGATCGCGATGATGGCGATCATCCCCTCGCTCAAGCAGCTGACCAACGTGCAGAACATGCTGCAGCGGGGCGTGGCCTCGGCCGAGCGCCTGTTCAGCATCCTCGACGCAGACGACGAGATCGATACCGGCACCCGGCCGCTGGTCCGCGCGCGTGGCGAGATCGAGTTCCGCCACGTCACCGCGCGTTATCCCGGCCAGCCGGAACCGGCCTTGCGCGATGTCAGCTTCGTCGCCAGGCCGGGCACCGTGACCGCGATCATCGGCCGGTCCGGCAGCGGCAAGTCGACGCTGATCAAGCTGATCCCGCGTTTCTACGACTACGAGAGCGGCGAGATCCTGCTCGACGGCCACCCGCTGCACGACTACCGCATCGCCGACGTGCGCCGGCAGATCGCGCTGGTCGGCCAGCAGGTGATGCTGTTCGACGACACCGTGGCCGCCAACGTGGCCTATGGCGAGATGGCCGGCGTCGGCCCCGAGGCGCTGGAGGCGGCGATCCGCGGCGCCAACGCGATGGAATTCGTCGACAAGCTGCCGGGCAGGCTCGACAGCGGCATCGGCAGCCGTGGCGGCCGGCTGTCCGGCGGCCAGCGCCAGCGGCTGGCGATCGCGCGGGCGATGCTCAAGGACGCGCCGATCCTGATCCTCGACGAGGCCACCGCCGCGCTCGACACCGAATCCGAGCGCCTGGTGCAGGACGCGCTCGACCACCTCATGCCCGACCGCACCACGCTGGTCATCGCCCACCGGCTGTCGACCATCGAGCACGCCGACCAGGTGCTGGTGCTCGACCAGGGCCGGCTGGTCGAACACGGCACCCACCAGGAACTCCTCGCGAAGGGCGGGCTGTACGCGCACCTGCACCGCATGCAGTTCCGCGAAGGCGAGGGCGGGGACCGCCCCGGATGAAACCGCCGGCGTACTGGTTCGACGGCAGCCGTCCGCCGCTGCATGCGCGCCTGCTGGCGCGCCTGTACGGCGCCGCGACGCGGCTGCGCCTGAAGCTGCTGCGGCCGAGGAAGGTCGCGCGCCCGGTCGTGGTGATCGGCAACCTGATCGCCGGCGGCAGCGGCAAGACGCCGTTGACGATCGCCGTCGTCGAGCGCCTGCGCGCCGAGGGCTGGACCCCGGGCGTCGCCAGCCGCGGCTACGGCCGCGAACAGGCCGGGACGCCGCGCTGGGTCGAGGCCACCACCGATCCGCGCCTGGGCGGCGACGAGCCGGTGCTGATCGCGGCGCGGACCGGCGCATTCGTGCGTGTCGACAAGGATCGGGTGCGCGCGGCCAGGAAGCTGATCGAAGCCGGCTGCGATGTCGTGGTCTGCGACGACGGCCTGCAGCACTACCGGCTGCGCCGCGACCTGGAGATCGAGGTCATCGACGGCCGCCGCCGCTACGGCAACGGCTGGCTGATCCCCGCCGGCCCGATGCGCGAACCGGCCGCGCGCAGCGCCGGCTGCGATTTCCGCGTGCTCAACACCGGCGTCGACGACGCGCTCGAGGCGGGCTTCGGCGAATGGCCGATGCGGCTGCAGACCGGCCGCGTGCTGCCGCTGGCCGGTGGACGGCCGTTGCCGCTGTCGGCATTCGCCGGCCAGCGCGTGCATGCCGTCGCCGGCATCGGCCATCCCGAGCGGTTCTTCGACACGCTGCGCGAGGCCGGCATCGCCGTGGTGCCGCACGCTTTCGACGACCACCATCGCTACAGCGCCGAGGACCTGCAGTTCGGCAGCGACCTGCCGGTGTTGATGACCGAGAAGGACGCGGTGAAGTGCATGCGCTTCGTCGGCGAGCGGCATTTCAGCGTGCCGGTCAGCGCGCAGCTGCCCGAGGCGTTCTGGATCGCCTTGCTCGACCGTCTGCGCGCGCTGGCGCGGTAGCCGCCGCGCCCGGTCGCCCACGGCAGGCGACGCAACCCATGCCATGCCAGAATTGGCGGATGACGCCACCTTCCGATTTCGTCGTCGCCATCCCGGCGCGCTACGCCTCGACCCGTCTGCCCGGCAAGCCGCTGCAACCGCTCGGCGGCCGCCCGCTGGTGCTGCACGTCGCCGAGCGGGCGCTGGCCGCCGGTGCGCGCGAGGTCTGGGTGGCGACCGACGACGCGCGCGTGCGCGATGCGCTGGCCGGCACGCCGGTGCGGGTGGCGATGACCTCCGATGCGCATCCCTCGGGCACCGACCGGCTGGCCGAATGCGCCGCCATCGCCGGCTGGGACGACGACATCGTCGTCGTCAACCTGCAGGGCGACGAACCCTTCGCGCCGGTCGACGGCATCCGCGCGGTCGCCGCGCTGGCGCGGCAGCCGCAGGTCGCGCTGGCGACGCTGGCGACCGCGATCGATGGCGTCGACGCGCTGTTCGATCCCAACACCGTCAAGGTCGTGCGCGACGCGCGCGGCCATGCGCTGTACTTCAGCCGGGCGCCGGTGCCGTGGCCGCGCGACGCGTTCCTGCGCGACCGCGGCGTGCTGCCGGCCGGCGACTGGTGGCGGCACATCGGCATCTACGGCTATCGCACGGGTTTCCTGAAAACGTTCGCGGCGATGCCGCCGGGGGTGCTGGAGCAGGTCGAGATGCTGGAACAGCTGCGGGTGCTGGAGGCCGGCCATGCGGTCGCGGTCGGCATCGCGCCGTCGCCGTTCCCGCCCGGGGTCGACACCCCGGAGGACCTCGCGCGCGCCGAGGCCCGTCTGGCGGCGGGTAGAACCGGATGATGCGCCTGCTGATCGTCTGCCTGGGCAACATCTGCCGTTCGCCGATGGCCGAAGGCGCGCTGCGTGCGCGCCTGCGGGCGGCGCGCGGCCTGGACGACCGGGTGGTGGTCGATTCCTGCGGCACCGGCGACTGGCATGTCGGCGAGCCGCCGGACCCGAGGGCGATCCGCAACGCGGCCAGCCACGGGGTCGACATTGCCGGCCTGCGTGCGCGCAGCCTGTGCGATGCGGATTTCGACGCCTTCGACGTGTTGCTGTGCGCCGACGCCAGCACCCTGCGCATCGTCGAGTCGCGGCGGCCCCCGGGCAGTCCGGCGCAGGCGGCGCTGCTGCTGGACTGGGCCGGTACCGGCGGTGGCGACGTGCCGGATCCGTATACCGGCGCTGCCGCCGGCTTCGAATCGGTCTGGTGGCAGGTCGACGCGGCCGCCGCCGCGATCGTCGCCCGGATGGAAGGCGGGGCGTCGCGGGATCGCGCATAATCCGCGCCATGACCGACGCTGCGCCCGCGCCCGAGTTTCCGGACAGCCTGGAATGGCTGAACCTGAGTGACCCCCTGCGCATGGCGCAACTGGGCGGCAAGGTCTGCGCGCTGGCGTTCGTCAACCTCGGCTCGGCCTGGTCGCAGCAGCGGCTGGCCGACCTGGGCTACCTGCGCAGCCGGCATGCCGAGCGTCTGAATGTCGTGGCCGTGCACGTGCCGCGTTTCGATGCCGAGCGCGATCCGCGCCGCAGTGCCAAGCGCGTGCACCGCCAGCAGTACGAGTTCCCGGTCGCGCACGATGCCGACTGGACGCTGTGGCAGCAGTACGGCATCGACGCCTGGCCGACCGTGGTCCTGATCGACGGCGATGGCGCGATCCGCGAGCGCATCGTCGGCGAGGGCGGCATCCGCGAACTCGATGCCCGGGTCGCCGCGCTCGCCGGCGAACTGACGCCGCGCCTGCGCAACGCCGCGCCGATCCGCCTGCGGCGCAGCGGCGAGTCGCCGCTGCCGTTGTGCTTCCCGGTCGGGCTGGCCCTGTCCGGCAACTACCTGTATGTCGCAGACAGCGGCCATCACCGCGTGCTCGAATGCGATGCCAGCGGCCGGGTGCTGCGCCAGTTCGGCAGCGGCAGCCCGGGTTTCATCGACGGGCCGATGGAGCTGGGGGCATTGACCCGGCCGCACGGCCTGTTCGTCGGCCGCGACGTACTGTATGTCGCCGACACCGGCAACCATGCCGTGCGCCGCATCGACCTGCGCAGCGGCGACATCACCACGGTCTGCGGCGCGGGGCGCCCCGGGGAAACATGCGAAGGGCCGCTCGGCGACCCGCGTGCCGTCGCGCTGGACCAGCCGCGTGCGATCGCGCTGTCCGGCGACAAGCTGTTCATCGCCACCGCCGGCGACAACCGCATCTGGAAGCTCGATCTGGGCAACCCGGCCATCTCGCTGCTGGCCGGCAACGGCGTGCTGGGGGTCAACGACGGGCCGTCGGCCAGCGCCAGTTTCGCCGAGCCCGCGGCGCTGGCCTGCGTGCAGCAGACCCTGTATGTCTGCGACGCGGCCGGTTCGGCGATCCGCAGCGTGCACCTGCGCACCGGCCAGGTGTCGACCCTGCTGGGCGCCGATGCCTGGGAATTCGGACGGGTCGACGGGCCGCGCACCGATGCGCGGCTGCAGCATCCGCAGGCGATCGCGCTGGCGCCCGACGCGCCGGTGCTGTGGATCGCCGACAGCGGCAACGACAGCCTGCGCCAGCTGCGGCTCGGCGGCGGCGAACTGGCGACGTTCGATCTGCCGCAGCGCCTGCACGCGCCCGGCGGGCTGGCGGTGTCGGCGGACGCGGTGTGGATCGCCGATACCGACGCACATGCCGTGCTGCGCCTGGACCCGGCCAGCGGCACGCTGCGGCATGTCCCGATAGGCGAATGACCGGACAGCCAGTGACCGGGAAACCAGGCACCGTGCGCGGTCGTGGCAACGCATTCGACGGCAAGGCCTTCGTCGCCGGCCTGAGCACCGCGCCGGGCGTCTACCGCATGCTCGCCGCCGACGATTCGGTGCTTTACGTCGGCAAGGCCGCCGACCTGCGCAAGCGCGTCGCCAGCTATTTCGGCGCCACGCCCAAGCCGGCGCGGACGATGGCGATGATCGCCCAGATCGCGCGCATGGAAGTCACGGTCACCCGGACCGAGGCCGAGGCGCTGCTGCTGGAAAACCAGCTGATCAAGTCGCTGAAGCCGCGCTACAACGTCTCGCTGCGCGACGACAAGAGCTATCCCTACGTGCTGCTGACCAGCGAGCCGTGGCCGCGCATCGCGGTGCACCGCGGGCCGCGCAACGTGCCGGGCCGCTACTTCGGGCCGTATCCGGGCGTGACCGCGGTGCGCGAGACGCTGAACCTGATGCAGAAGCTGTTCAAGCTGCGCAACTGCGAGGACAGCGTGTTCCGCAACCGCTCGCGGCCGTGCCTGCAGCACCAGATCGGCCGCTGTACCGCGCCGTGCGTCGGCCTGGTGTCGGCACGCGACTATGCCGACTCGGTGCGCCGCGCCTCGCTGTTCCTCGATGGCCGCAGCGACGCGCTGACCGACGAGGTCACCCGCGACATGGAAGCCGCGGCCGAGCGGCTGGACTTCGAGGAGGCCGCGCGCCTGCGCGACCTGCTGGGCAACATCCGCGGCATGCAGGCACGGCAATACGTCGACGGCAGGGTCGCCGAGCTCGACGTGCTGGCCTGCGCGATGCAGGGCACCCAGGCCTGCGTGCTGCTGCTGGCGTTCCGCGACGGCCGCAACCTCGGCACCCGCGCCTTCCATCCGCGGACCAACGGCAGCGACGACCCGGCCGAGGTGCTGGCCGCGTTCGTCTCCCAGCACTACGCCGAACAGACGCCGCCGCGCGAGATCGTGCTCGACCGCGCGATCGACGACGTGCCGCTGCTCGAGCAGGCGCTCGGCGAGGCGGCAGGACGGCGGGTGCAGATCAAGACCAGCGTGCGCGGCGACCGTGCGCGGTACCTGGACCTGGCCCGGCGCAATGCCGAGATCGCGCTGGCCGGCGAGCTCGGCAGCCAGGCGGCGCAGACCGCGCGCGCCGAGTCGCTGCGCGAGCTGCTCGGCCTGGCGGCGCCGGCGCAGCGCATCGAATGTTTCGACATCAGCCACACGATGGGCGAGGCCACCGTGGCCTCGTGCGTGGTGTTCGATGCGCAGGGGCCGGTGCGCGGCCAGTACCGGCGCTACAACATCGCCGGCATCGAACCCGGCGACGACTACGCGGCCATGCACCAGGCACTGACCCGTCGCTTCCGCAAGGCGGTCGGCGACGACGGCCGTTTGTTGCCCGACGCGGTGCTGCCCGACGTGCTGCTGATCGACGGCGGCGCAGGGCAGGTCGCGCAGGCACGCGCGGTGCTCGATGCACTGGGCATCCCCGGCATCTGCCTGGTCGGCGTGGCCAAGGGCGAGGCGCGCAAGCCCGGCGACGAGACCCTGCTGCTGCCGGACGGGCGCGAGCTCAAGCCGGGTGCCGCGTCGCCCGGCCTGCAGCTGATCCAGCAGGTGCGCGACGAGGCGCACCGGTTCGCGATCACCGGCCATCGCGGCCGCCGGCAGAAGGCGCGCAACACCAGCCGGCTCGAGGACATCGCCGGCATCGGCCCGCGCCGGCGCGCCAGCCTGCTCAAGCATTTCGGTGGACTGGGCGGCCTGAAGGCTGCCGGCGCCGAGCAGATCGCGCAGGTCGAAGGCATCAATGCGGCCCTCGCGCAACGCATCTATGCGACCCTACACGGACTGGATGCAGGCGGTTCCGACCGCCGACAGGATTGATTCCCCCGATGAAGTTGACCATTCCCACCTGGCTCACGCTGCTGCGGATCCTGATGATCCCGGTGCTGGTGCTGGTGTTCTACCTGCCGTTCAAGTGGACGAACTTCGCCGCCGCGCTGGTGTTCGGCCTGGCCTCGATCACCGACTGGCTCGACGGCTGGATCGCGCGCCGCTACCACCAGTATTCGGCGTTCGGCGCGTTCCTCGACCCGGTGGCCGACAAGCTGATCGTCGCCGTGGCCCTGTTCCTGATCGTGCAGGGGCACCCCACGCCGTGGATGGCGTTCTGGGCCGCGGTGATCGTCGGCCGCGAGATCGCGGTGTCGGCACTGCGCGAATGGATGGCCGAACTGGGCCAGCGCGCCACGGTGAAGGTCGCGGCGATCGGCAAGATCAAGACCATCGCGCAGATGGTCGCGCTGCTGTGCCTGCTGTATTCGGTGACGCCCGACCAGCCCGCGCGCGCGCTGCCGTGGATGGGCCGGGAGATCTTCGTCCTCGGCGACTGGCTGCTGGCGATCGCCGCGTTGCTGACGTTGTGGTCGGGGTTCGCCTACCTGCACGCGGCGTGGCCGATCATGCGCGCGGCTGAAAAGACAAGTGTTGACACGCAGTCGGCGAAGGGTAAAATTTCGCCTCCCAAGCGGGAATAGCTCAGTTGGTAGAGCGCAACCTTGCCAAGGTTGAGGTCGAGGGTTCGAGCCCCTTTTCCCGCTCCAGATTCAGCCGCGAACCCCGGTTTCTCGGGGTTCTGTCTTGTCGGCCAGTCGATTCGACGCGTCGAACGAAGGGTCGGGGCGTCACCGGCCTGGTGGCAGAGTGGTCATGCAGCGGATTGCAAATCCGTGTACGCCGGTTCGATTCCGACCCAGGCCTCCATCCCGGACGCGGTACGGTTCAGGGTGAAAGTTCGTTTTGCGGGAATAGCTCAGTTGGTAGAGCGCAACCTTGCCAAGGTTGAGGTCGAGGGTTCGAGCCCCTTTTCCCGCTCCAGTCCGTCGACGAAAGCCCCGGTCCGCCGGGGCTTTTGCGTTGCGGCCTTCCCGCCGCGGCATGACGCGCCGGGACCGAGGCGGTTCCATTCGCGTTCGCGCTCAGGCAGGCTAGCGTGCCGGCCCGGATGGCGAAACTGGTAGACGCATCGGACTTAAAATCCGCCGGCCGCGAGGCCATGCCGGTTCGATTCCGGCTCCGGGCACCATTACACCGTCGCACGATGTCGCAATATCGATCTAAGTCATTGATCCTGTAGGGATAACCCTCCCCCTATGCCTCGCATTGACCCCCATGGGGGGTCGTTGCATACCGCCACTATCGCCGGTAAGTTCCACGGTAACTCGCATACCGTCGCAGGACTTACCGTCATGCTTACCGATACCGCAATCCGCCGGGCGAAGAACGCCGAGAAGCCGCAGAAGCTGGCCGACGCCGCCGGGCTCTACCTGCTCTTGCCCTCCCTGCCGAGCGAAGGGAAGTGGTGGCGCTTCGACTACCGCTTCGCCGGCAAGCGCAAAACGCTGTCGATGGGCGTCTATCCGGCCGTCACCCTCCGGGAAGCGCGCGACAAGCGCGACAAGGCCCGTGCGCTGCTACGGGAAGGGGCAGACCCCGGCGCGACCCGGAAGGCCGCGAAAGGCGCACTGGTGGCCGCGCATGCCAACACCTTCGCCGCTGTGCGCGATGAGTGGTCCGAGATGCAGGCTAAAACAATGTCGCCCGTTACCGTGACGAAATCGGCGTGGCTGTTCGACTTTGCATCCGATCTGGACGACCGGCCGATTGCGGACATCAAGCCGGCCGAAGTTCTGGCGGTGCTGCGCGCCGTGGAATCGAAGGGCCGACACGAGACAGCGCACCGGGTGAAGCAACGGCTCGGGCAAGTGTTCCGCTATGCGGTGGCGACAGGTCGCGCCGAACGTGACCCGACCGCCGACCTTCGCGGTGCGCTGGCCCCGATCCCGAGCAAGTCGCACGCCGCGATCATCGATCCGGGCAAGATTCGCGGCTTGCTGCTGTCGATGGACGGCTACGATGGCGAACCGCTGACCCGCGCCGCGTTGCAGCTGTCCGCGCTGACGTTCCAGCGGCCCGGCAACATCCGCGCGATGGAGTGGTCCGAAATCGACTTCGATGCGGCCGAATGGCGTATCCCTGCCGAAAAAATGAAAATGAAAGACGCGCACGTCGTGCCGTTGTCCGAACAAGCCATCGCGATCCTGCGCGAAATCCAGCCGCTAAGCGCGCGTAGCCGCTATGTGTTCCCGTCGCTGCGATCTGCGGATCGCTGCTTATCGGAGAACACCCTGAATGCCGCGCTTCGCCGGCTGGGTTACTCAAAAGACGAAATGACCGCGCATGGGTTTCGCGCAACTGCTTCGTCTAGGCTCAATGAAATGGGCTGGAATACCGACGTTATCGAACGTCAGTTGGCGCATGCCGAACGCAACAAGGTCCGCGCCGTGTACAACCGGGCGCAGTACATGGCCGAACGCCAAAAGATGATGCAGGCATGGGCCGATTATCTCGACGCATTGAAGGCCGGAAGCAACGTTACTCTGATCGGTAAGCGGGCTGGATGATGTCTAAGTATCCAATAGCCGCAGGCGTGCCCATGTCGCCGAAGGGTAAAAGTACGGGGCGACCGCAAACAACAAAGTTGGCGGATATCGTTGCAAAGGCTGCGAAGCGCGTAAAAGACGGGACGTTTGCAGATATCGATGCCGCCAGCGTTTGGGCGCTGCATGAATACCGGCCGCATCTTGACCCGCAATCTGATCCCGGTAACTACGGTACGGCGAAGCGCGATATGAAGCGCCGCATAAAGGCCGCATTGTAAGCCCGCATAACATTAATCCCTTGGTGCCCATCGCACCGCGTCGATAGATTCTGCGGCATCCCAAACAGGTGCCGCCCAATGTCTGATTCACCGCTCCCTGTATTCGCCGGCCGCGTCCGTCTTGCGCAAGTCCGGCCGCTCGTCGGCATGTCGTCGGCGACGATCTATCGCCGCATTGCCGACGGCACGTTCCCGCGTCCGGTGCGTGTGTCGTCGCGTTGCTCGCTGTTCGACGCGGTCGAACTCAATCGCTGGATCGCCGACCCGGCAGGCTATCGGGCCGATGCCAGCCCGGACGATAGCGCCGCCCCTGTCGCCCCCGCTGTTGAGGCCGCCCCTGCTGTCGAGGCCGCCGCGCCTGCCAAGCCGCACCCGTTCGGCGGTGCCGCATGACCGCGCCCGATGCGACGCGCGTTTCCCGCTTGCTGGCGCGTCAATCCGGTGCGCGGGAAACGGCGCTGTCTGCAAGACCGGAACTTGCGCGCCACCTGCTGTGGTTTGCGGTAGAGCGCGCCAAGCATCCCGACGCCTATTCGTTCGACGCTGTGTTGCGTTACATGGGCGCCGACGCGGACGCCGAATTCCGCGCGTTTCTGCATGAATTGCACTTGTGCGACAACGTGTCCGCTTACGCGTGTTCGATCTGGAACGATGCTTTCGTCTGCGACGTGTCCGCCTACCTGCGCAGCATCATGGATGACGCACGCCTTCCCGATCCCGTAACGATTGCTTCCGACCTGTACCGACGCGCGATGCGCACGAAAGACGATGCGCTTTCGCTGGAACTCTACCGGCTAGCGTCCGAGTATCGCCGGGGTGATGCGAAGTGACCGCCGCAACGCCTACAGCGGCGATGCTGCAATCAGCGATTGATTGCGGCTGCACGGCGGAACAGTTCGTCGGCCTGTCGGCGCTGTTCAACACGTTATCGCTGTTGGTACCGACTGCGGCGATGCCGCCCGATACCGAATGGGCGCTAGCCGAACTTGCAACCGACGGCGCGAGCTGGCGCGTTGTGCATCGTGCCGCGCACCCGTTCGCCATCGTTCGCGAACCGATCATTGTCGAGCGTTCGCCGTGGATCGTGGCTGTGGACCTGCGCGTGTTCGATGAATCGAATTCCGAGCCGGAAATGCAGCGGTTCCCGTTGCATGTGCTGCAACGCCTTTGGGCGCTCGCATCCGAGTATCGATTGCGGCATGCGGTCGCGGGTGGCAATGGATGAACGCCAGTCCTGTGCCGGTTGTGCCGGCCACTGCGGACCGATTTACGGCGAGCCGGTTCCTATCCGCTCTTGACTCTACTGCCGGCACGTTCGCTTTCCGTACCTTCGCCGATAACCGCAAGGGCGGCGGAAAGAACTACACCGGCACGCTGGCCGAACACTTCGACGCACTTGCGGCGGCGAACGCAGCGGGCGATGGCGTGTTTGTTGTCGTCAACGAAGGCGGACACAAAGCCGCAGACATCGCGCGCGTTCGGGCCGTGTTCGTGGACCTAGACGGCACGCCGCTGGACGCTGTGCGGCGCTGCGACCTTGTGCCGCATGTCGCCGTCGAGTCGTCGCCCGGCAGGTTCCACGCCTATTGGCGCGTTGACGGGCTATCGCTCGACGAATTCGCCAGCTTGCAACGCGCCATCGCGGCCCGGTTCGAGGGTGACAAGTCGGTCAATGACCTGCCGCGCGTGATGCGCTTGCCCGGTTTCCAGCACCGCAAGGGCGAGCCGTTCCCGGTTCGTATCATCCATCGGCACGACGGCGCGCCGTACAGCGCCGACATCGTCCGCCGGCAGTTTGGGCAGGCTAGCGCCGCACCGCTCGTTGCCGCGCCCGTGGCGCCCGCTGCGCCTGTCGCCGGGGCGCACGCCATCCTGCCGGCGCCGTTCGCCGCCGCCCTTCCTGCCGTGCCGCCGCTCGACGCCGAGGCCGTAGACCGCGCCTTGCGCTTCCTGCCGGCAGGGGACGCCGCGCTGTGGCGCCGCGTCACGTGCGCGCTGCGCGCCTATGGCGAGGCTGGCCGCGTGATATGGGACGCGTGGAGCCGCACAGCGCCGGCCGCCTACAACGAAGCGGGCAACCGGGCCGTATGGGCGGCCGCGACCGCGCTCGATGGCGGGCAGCGGGTGATTCTGGCCGAGGCCCAGGCACGCGGCTGGGTCAATGCGCTGTCTGCGCAGAACGCCGGGCGCCCGCTGGTCACGTTCGCCCGTGTCGGAACGCTGCGCACCGTTCCGCAGTCGTGGATGGTCGCCGGGTGGATTCCTTCGGCCTCGCTGTCCGCGATCATCGGCGCATCCGGCGCTGGCAAGTCGTTCTGTGCGCTCGCCGTCGCATGCAGCGTTGCAACAGGGTCCGCGTTCTTCGATTGCGCGGTCGAAGCCGGGGCGGTGTTCTACCTTGCCGGCGAAGGTCTAGCCGGCCTGAAGCGCCGCATTGATGCGTGGTCGCTGGAAAACGCTGTCGATCTGTCGGACGCGCCGCTGTTCCTTGCCGACAGACTGCCGGCGCTAACCGAGCCCGGAAGTGCGGCCGCGATTGTCGCCGCAATCCGATCAATGATCGCGACGAGCGGGACGCCGCGTTTGATCGTCGTCGACACCCTACATCGCGCGTTCGGCGGCGAGGATGAGAACAGCGCCGCCGCAATGGCGAAATTCATTCGCGCCTGCGACGAAATGAAAGGCGAACTAGCCGGCGCGACCGTCGTCGTGATCCATCACAGCGGGCACGGCACAAACCGCGCGCGAGGTAGTAGCGCGTTCTATGCCGCGCTCGACGCCGAAATCACCATCACCAAAGACGACAACGGCCGCATCGGGTTCAACAGCACGAAACAGAAAGACGCGGAAGCGCCAATCCCCATGCTGTTGGAGCTGAAGCGAATCGACTTCGATAACGGCGATTCGTCGGCAGTGTTGACGCGCCCGCATGAATCGCCGGCAGAACTCGCCGAGCGTGTGCGTGAAAGCGCAATCGCCGAAGTTGCCGGGGCGCGAAAGCTGGATGGGAACTATGAGTACAGCGGACGCGAAGCCGTAATCATGATTAAGAGCAAATGCGGGATCGATGTAAGCGAAAGCAAGGTCAGGCGTTGGAGAAAGGATAACGAATCATGACAGACGATATTGACGAGTTGCGCCGGAAGAATAGCCGGCTCAAAAGCGAGTTGCGGCGCAGGGAGTGCGAAGTAGATCGGATAGTTGCGCACAATCAACGGCTAATGGACGAGAAGAAAAAGCAAAGCCGGAAGCTGGCGGCATTGCAACTGCAATACAACGCTGTTTTGGAGTCAATCGCAAGTCGAAAGGGTGACGTATTTAGGCGGTTGATCGGATTGGGTGGACTTACTAGAGCGGAGCGTGAAAGTGAACATTGACGAATTGCAGCAAGAAAACGCGGAACTGAAATCGCAACTAGATAAGCTGCGCACGAACAGCGCCGCATTGCTCGACGAGCGCAAGCGGGAGAAGGCCGCGCACGACGCGACCAAGGGCGAAATGTCGGCAGTAGTGGCGGAACGCGACAAGTTGCGAGGCGAGTTGCGCGCGTTCCGGCTGGATGCACCCGTAGAGCGGTTGATTGACGAAATCGCTACGGATGCCGTGCTGTTCCGTGCGGTATGGGACCGTGCCGGCTATGCATTTGCGCTGGATGACGCGGGTAACCCGTGCGTTACCGATACCGAAGGAAAGCCGGTTTCCGTTGGCGAAGGCAGCGAAGCGCGGCCGTTGGCGTTCGATGCGAAGGAAATCGCCGAGTTTCTAGCGCCGAGTAAAGACCCGGCAAGCTGGACGCCGGATCAAAGGCGATTCGCGAGCGTCATCGTCGGATCGAAGGCCGTAGGCAGCGGCGCCGCCGGCAGGCCGAATGCCGACAAGCCTTTCACCCCTGCGGTCGAAGAGCGCACGCGCGAGCGGCCGAAGTTCGGTTTGCAGTAAATAGCTCTGCTGCTGTGCTAGATTATCGAAGCGAAACCGGATTGCGGCGCGTGTCCGGTCCGGTTTCGCTTCCTTTCCTCGCCGATGTCGGCGACGGCACGCGCCAAGTCTGGCAAATGTCCGAATCTCTTTCTTATCTTTTGATTCGGAGTTTATATCATGGCAACGACTCGCCTTGCGGACGTTATCGTCCCGCAGAACTTTACCGATTACGTCGTCGAGAACACCATGCAGCGCACTGCATTGGTGCAGTCCGGCGCGGCTGTTCTTAACCCTGTCATCAGCGAAGCACTACGCGCCGGAAGCGATAGCTTTACCGTCCCGTTCTGGCGTGATCTTGGCAACGAAGAAGCCAACATCACGAACGACGATCCGGACGACTTCGCCGCGCCGAAGAAGATCGGCGCCGGTAGCCAAAGGGTTCGCAAGTCTTTCTTGCACAACTCGTGGTCCGCGATGAACCTCGCGAGCGAACTTGCGGGCTCTAATGCTATCGAGCGGATTCAGGACCGTGCGACCGCCTATTGGGATCGGCAGTTGCAGGCGCGCATCATTGCCTCGCTTGTTGGCGTTCTGGCCGACAACGTCGCGAACGATGGCGGCGACATGGTGCTGAACATCACGGGCGAAACCGGCGATGCTGGTGTGTTCAGTGCCGACGCGGTGATCGATGCCACTGCCGACCTCGGTGACGCAGCGGGAAGCCTGACCGGGATTGCGATGCACTCCACGATCTACCGGCGCGCCCTGAAGGCCGATCTGATCGACTTCATCCCTGATTCGCAGGGTGGATCGATCGCGCGTTATCGTGGCCTCGCGGTGGCGGTGGATGACGGCCTGCCGGCGACCGGGACCGGGGACGCGACCGCCTACACGACCATCCTGTTTGGTCCCGGCGCCATCGGCTACGGCATGTCGCCGCCGAACGTCGCGGAAGGCACCGAAGTGGAGAACGTGCCGAGCGCCGGCAACGGTGGCGGCATGCACGTGCTGCATTCGCGTATGAACGTGGCTGTGCACCCTGCCGGCTTCTCGTGGATCGAAGGCACGTTGGTCGAGGCAGCGCCGTCGCTGGCCGATCTGCGCCTTGCCGCGCATTGGGATCGGGTTGCAGCCGAGCGCAAGGCGATTCCCCTCGCGTTTCTCATTTCGCGGTAAGCATCGGAGCGGGGCGGCGCAAGTCGCCCCGTTTTTGCCATGGCAAACGAAAAGAAATACCCCGGAAACACCAAACATCCGCCGGCCGATTGCGCCGAAAAGATTCGCGATTGGGCGGCTATCGGCTACTCCAAAAAAGCGATGGCCTACCGCTTCGGTGTCTGTGCTGAAACGATGAATCGCTGGCTCGCGGATGATCCCGAGCTACAACGCGAGTTCGAGCAAGGCAGGGAACGCGAGCATCAAGCGCTGTTCAATTCGCTGTTTACGCAAGCCACGTCACGCGGCAACGTCACGGCCGCAATTTTCCTGCTGAAGAGCCGCCACGGCTACCGCGAGGGCGACCAATCGGACATCGCGAATCGCGTATCTATCACGTTCCAGCTGCCCGGCGCGTTGCCGATGGATCAGTACACGAAGGCGCTCGAAAAGACGGTCGGCAGGAAGGGCAAGAGCAACGAAGCGAAGGTGATCGAGCATGGCGAATGAACAGCCGATCAGCCTAAACAAGCTGCAACAGCAGGTCATGGCGTTGCCCGAACCGCTGGACGTATTTCTAGGCGGCGGACGTGGCGGCGGAAAGTCCTATCTGTTGGCGTTGCTCGCACTGCGGCATATCGAACAGTACGGGCAACGAGCGCGCATTCTGTACATCCGAAAGACGTACAAAGGCCTTGCCGACTTTGAGCTGATTACGCGCGAATTGTTCGGTTCGATCTACGGGACCGGCGCCCGCTACAACGCTGCGGAACACGTGTGGCGACTGCCGAACGGTGGCTATCTGGAACTCGGGCAGCTGGAAAGCGCGTCGGACTATGCCAAGTATCAAGGCCGTAGCTTTACGCTGTTGCTTGTGGACGAAGCCGGGCAATTCGTGTCGCCCGATCTGCTGGATATGCTGCGAAGCAACTTGCGCGGACCTGTAGAAGTGCCAATCCGCATGGTGATGGCCGCGAATCCCGGCGGCGTCGGGCATCATTGGCTGGCACGGCGCTATGTGTTCGCGGCCGCACCGTGGACCCCGTTTATCGAGCCGAAATCTAAACGGCAATGGACCTATGCGCCGTCAACCTTCGACGGTAACGAATTCATCGACCGCGACCAGTACCGAAGCCAGCTTGAGAGCGCGTGTCCAGGCGATCCCGAATTGTTGCGCGCATGGATTGATGGCGATTGGGCCGTGAACCGTGGCGCGTACTTCGCCAGTGTGCTGGACGAACAGCGCAACGCCTGCGACCCGTGGCAAGAGATACCGGCAGGTTGGGGCGCGTACCTGACGCACGACTTTGGATCGTCGGCGCCGTCCGCGACCTACGTCGTCGCGGTCAGCCCCGGCGAGGAAGGGCCGGACGGGCGCTTCTACGCGCGCGACAGTCTCGTGTTGGTCGACGAGCTGGCGACGAACCGCCGCGACAGCCTCGACGCTGGCAACGGCTGGACGGTGCCCATTCTCGGCGAGGCGATCAAGGCAATGGCCGAGCGTTGGAGCATTCGCCCCGCAGGCGTTGCGGACGACGCGATCTTCGCCAAGACTGGCCACGGGGCGGGCAGCATCGCCGATGAGTTCCGCATTGCGGGCGTGAGCTTCACGCCGGCACGAAAGGCGGACAGGCTAAGCGGGTGGACGCGCATGCGCCGGTTGCTGGCCGATGCCGGCAAGCCTGACCGGCCCGGACTCTACATCGCCCGGACGTGTGAGTATTTTTGGGCAACGGTCCCGTATCTGACCAATGATCCGAAGCGAATCGAGGACCTAGACAGCAGCGGCCCCGACCATGCTGCCGACGCTGTTCGCTACGGGTGTTTGCGGAAGAGTTGGACCACTGAAATCAGAGTGGATTGGACGTCGATGTGATCTGACTTGCGGCGCCTAGATGGCCGCCTTATGGCTTTGTGTAGTGCAAGGCTTTCAGACAGGATGCGAACAGTTGAAAGCTGACGTGTTCGTCATCAAAGAACGGCGCCAGTAGATGCGCGGTCGGAACTGCCGGGATTGCGACGATGTCGTCAAACTGGGGCATGTCGTCCAGACCGCCGCGACGCATTGCGTTCCAGTTTTTCGCGAGTAGCGCGCCGAACATATCGCGGCCGCTTGGGTCTAACGAGTCGAGCGAAACTTCTAGCTCCGCAGCCTTCGTCAATACGTCGGTTAGCGCCGCGTTTTCGATAGTGGCTTCGGTCATTGCGCTGACTCCATTGGCTGACATTCGGTTGAGAATTTCCCTACACGATACGCCGTGGTCGGACGACTGCGGCGCGATGCTGTAGGCGGCACGCTGTGTCTGCCCTTCCTGCCTAGGCCACCACTATTGCAGTCAGGCCGAACGGTGTTGATTCGTCGGCAGGAAGAGCGTTAGAGCTTGCGAAGTAGAACACGGCGTGACGCTTCGGCAGGTAATGCGGCAGGGGATGCGGCATAGCGAACGGCGAGGGGTAGGGCGTGTCGCTAAGGGTCGCAATGGCTTCGCGAGAAGGGCGGCGTTGGGGTGATTTTGGACTCGGCCCTGCCCTTCTCGAATGTTAAAAAGCCTTAATATTTCGTTCAGAAAAGTGCGTCACAGGGGTGACGCAAAACACCCCCTCTGACGCACCCCGTGACGCAGCAGTGCGTCACTACTGCGTCACCATTTCGCCTAGGCGTGACGCAGCAGGAAAGGCTCTACAGCGCGGTTCCTGCACCTGCTGCGTCACTGCTGCGTCACGTGTTTTTTTCGCGCGGCATCAACTGCGTCACTACTTCCCCCCCTATATAGGGGGGAAGTGACGCAGTGCCCTGAAATCTGTTGATCTACCTGCCCTTGATCTACCTGCCGACTCGACTCGGATTGATCGTTCGCGGCTTGCGCGTTGAGTCGCCGCGCTGCACTCGCGTCGCGCATGCCTCGCGCTCGATGTGCGCTCGCTTCGCCGCCCATGCGCGCGCTTTGCAGCTGGCCGCCTAAGCGGCGCTAGGCGCTCGCCTTGAACCTAGGCGCTAGACCGGTAGCGGGTACCCCTGTCGTCGGCCCGTAGCGCGCTGCTGCGGACGCCTGCGCGTGTGCTGTGCTGCGTTGCCTCCCTCGGCATCGCGGCGATGGCGCTACGGCCGGGCTGCGATGCCGCTGCCGCGCAATTGCCAAGCTGTCGCCGCCGGTCGGTAGGGGAAATCGCACCGCGGTAGCACTTTCCGACGAACGGTAACTGTGACGGTAACAGCGGCTTTTTCGTTGTCTTGTTCGATTTGAAATCAATAGCTTGCAATGACTTTGCGGTGCCGGCTCCGGGCACCATCCAATCGCTTCACCATGCGCTGCCGGCAGGGCTGCCGGGACCACCGGTTGCCGCCGGAAGGCATGACAGGCCGCTGCGTCTGTCATTGTGCTGCAATGCCTCGTGCGCAGAATCGGCAGGATCGCGTTCTCGTTTTCAGGGGTGTTCCGGTGGACCAGGGGCTGGTTCGAAGCGGCAAGCGGCGCACGCCACTCGCTGCCCCCGCCTGTGTCATCTGGTTTTCCGAGCACATCCTGCCGCACGAGCCGGGACTGCGCCGCTGGCTGGCGCGCCGCTGCACCACGCCGGGGCTCGATGTCGAAGACATCATCCAGGAAAGCTATGCACTGCTCGCGGCAAGGCCGCGGGTCGACGACATCGGCAATCCCCGCGCCTATCTGTACCAGACGGCGCATTCGCTGATCCTGCGCGATATCCGCCGCAGCCGGATCGTGCCGATCCTGGCGATGGAAGACCTGGGGCCGGTGGAGTTCGCCGACGCGTCCGCGGCGCCCGAGCAGGCGATCGAAGAACGCGACATGCTGGAGAACGTCACCAGGGTGATCGAGGCGATGCCGGAAAAGACCCGCAAGGCCTTCTCCCTGCGTCGCATCCACGACGTGCCGCAGCGCGAAATCGCCCGGCGCATGGGCATCAGCGAGAAGGCGGTCGAGAAGCTCATCGCCAGGGGCATCCGCTGGATCGCCAGATGGCTCGCGACCGAAGGGGGGGAGCGCCCCGCTCGGGTCTCTAAGCAAAGGACAGGCGACAGACATCCCGATGGACACACGCGAGAGCAGCCAGAGCATTGACCGGGCAGCCGCCGAATGGGCGGCGCGGCTGGATCGCGCCCCGTTGACCGCGCAGGAGGAGGACGCGCTCGACGCATGGCTGCAGGGGGACATCCGGCGGCAGGGCGGCCTGCTGCGCGCGCAGGCCATCCTGGTGAAGGCGTCGGCCAACGCCGGCATCCCGTTATCCCGGCACGCGCAGCTCCATGTCCTGTCCAGGCCAGGGCACGGGGCGGCACCCGTCCGCAAAGGGTGGATGCGACTCGGTGGCGCGCTGGCCGCCAGCCTGCTGCTGGTGGGTACGATCGCGCTGTCGCTGGTGGACGCCCCCGAGGCCTACGCCACGGTCAAGGGCGAGATCCGCACGCTTCCCCTGCCGGACGGATCCACCATCACGCTCAATACCGAGACCCGGGTGAAGGTCTACGACGCCCGGGGGCGTGCACGCATCAAGCTGCTGCATGGTGAGATGTACGTCCAGTCGGTCGCCGACGACAGGCAGCCGATCATCGTCGAGGTGTGCGGAAAGACGCTGCAAGCTAGCCGCGCGGCCTTCGGCATCAGCAATCTCGAAGGCGCGTCGTGGCAGGTGACGGTGCGCGAGGGGCAGGTGGCGCTGGAAGGCGAGAGCGGCAGCCGCGACATCGTCGTCGCCTCGAATACCCGCGTGTCGATGCCGGCTCCCGGTATGCACGCCGCGCCGGTACCGGCGCCGCTCACGCCGGATGAAATCGAGCGCCTGCTGACCTGGCGGGAAGGCAGGATCGCCTTCCATGGCGAGACCCTGGCCGAAGCGGCGCGATCGTTCGCCCGTTACAGCGATACCCGTATCGTGATCGCCGAACCGGCCCTGGCCGACGCGCCCGTGATCGGCTTGTACGCCTCGAACAATCCGGTGGGCTTCGCCCGCTCGGTCGCCACGCTGCTCGATGCCGAGGTCGAGCAATCCGCCGGCCAGGTCGTCATCGCCGCGAAGCATTAAATTTTTCTTACAGGGTGGGGGAGCCGCGATCTGGTGCATCCATGAGTGCAATGCCGCAGCTTTCCTGCGGCGAACACCGAGGTTCGAAACACCATGATCCGCAAGAAGATCCTGTCGGCTGCCGTTGTGGTCGCGCTGTCGTTCGGCGCGCAGGCGTTTGCACAGACGCGCACGTTCGACGTCCCGGCGCAACCTGCCGCCACGTCCATTCCCGAACTGGCCCGCCAGGCCGGCGTCCAGATCGTGGCGACCGGCATCGGCCTGGACGGTATCGACACGCCCGCCGTCGTCGGTGAAATGGACGTGCAGGATGCGCTTCGCCGGTTGCTCGAAGGGACCGACGTCGAAATTTCCACCGACCAGAGCGGCACGATACTGGTCAGGCCGGCGGTGCGGGGCGGTGCGGGGCAGATGCAGGGCACCGGCGCCATCCTCGGCCAGGTGTTCGACCCGGTCACCGGCGGATACCTGCGCAACGCGATCATCAGGCTCAACGGCCGCCAGGTCACGATCTCCGGCGAGCGCGGCGAGTTCCGCATCAGTGCCGTGCCTGCCGGCACCCAGCAGCTGACCGTCGAATACACCGGCTTCGTCACCGCCAGCAAGGCCGTCGAGGTGAGAAGCGGCGAAACCAGCACGCAGTTGATCGAGCTGTACGCATCCGGCGGCGCCGCCACCGTCGCTTCCGCCGAAACCCTCGACACCGTCGAAGTGGTCGGCGCCCGCGAAGGCGATGCCCGCGCGATCATGGAACAGCGCGCCTCGATGAACATCACCAACACCCTGTCGGCCGACAGCTTCGGCGAGATCGGCGACGGCAACCCGGGCGAGTTCCTGAAATACATGCCGGGCGTGGATTTCGACGTCGTCGCCGACGACGCGCCGCGCAACATCTCCCTGCGGGGGCTGCCGGCCAAGTACACCGGCGTGACGGTCAATGGCGTGAGTCTTTCCGGCATCGACGCCGCCAAGTCGAGTTCGCGCACCTTCAGCTTCGAGCAGATCGCGCTGTCCGGGGTCGAGTCGATCAACATCTACAAGACCACCAGCGCGGACATGGATGCCAACGCGCCTGCCGGCACGATCGACATCCGCACCAGGAAGGCCTTCGACCGCAAGGGACGCAACATCACAGTGCAGCTCGGCGCGACGACCCATTCCAACCTCTGGGACAGCTACGACAGCGGCCCGATCGAAGGCGGCTACGACAAGAAGTTCCTGCCCGTGTCCGCCTTCAACTACTCGGACGTGTTCCTTGACGGCCGCCTCGGCGTCGCCGCCGGCGTGAGCAGCACGACCAACTATGTGGAACAGGAGCAGATCACCGCGGGCCGCAACTACGTGCCGACGGCGGTCAGCCCGGAGCCCTATGCGGTGACCTCGATTTCCGCGAACAACTACGGCCGCGAATACAACCGCCGGGTGGCGCAGCTGGGCCTGGACTTCAAGGCCACCGACCAGCTGATCCTGTCGCTGATGACGTCGGTCAGCCGCGGCGACATCGAGCCGAACATCATCAATCCGGCGTTCACCACCAACGCCCGCTCGCGCGGCGTGATCGGCGATCCCTCGCTTGACTTCACCACCCAGTCGGCCGAGACCGCCAATACCCTGAACGTCAACCACACCTACAACTACAAGCTGGGATACACCCGCAATTTCATTCCGAGCTTCGAGTGGAACACCGAACACTTCAAGCTCGACGGCAACCTGTTTTCCTCGCGCTCCAGCAGCCGCTACGACTCGGGCAAGAAGGGACAGGTCTACGACCTGCTCAACCCGGTGACTTCGCGCGGGAACTTCTCCGCCTCGCGCGAGAGCTGGATGACCCAGGACTGGAAGATCCAGCAGGTCGACGGCCCCGACTGGTCCGATCCCGACAGTTTCGCCCTCGGCGCCTACAACGGCTCGACCCGTCCGACCGTGCGCACCAACCACGGCAGTTCCGCCGAGCTGGACTATCGCGGCGGCAGCCTCAATTTCTCGTTCTACCAGGACATCGGCCACGTCCCGGTGACGTGGAAGACCGGGCTCAAGGCCACGCGGGCCGGCTACGACTACGGCAACGACTCCGAGGCCCTGGACTGGACCTACACCGGGCCGTTGAGCAACGCGGAATTCCTGCGCGCCATCCAGAGCGACAACCAGTTCTCCGCCGGCGACAGCGGAATGTACGTCAGCACGCTCAACGGCGGCCAGCTGTACGTGCACAGCCTGGCCAAGATCTACCAGATGATGCAGGCCAGCCCGGAGCAATGGACGCACACCATCACGCCGGCGCAGTGGTACGACGCCTACGTGGCCAATGTCCGTGAGGTCGACGAAAGCATCAATTCGCTGTACTTCATGGGCACCGCCGAATTCACCGAGAAGCTCAGGGCCCAGGCCGGGCTGCGCTGGGAGCAGACCCGGACCAGCAGCTACGACTTCGACCCGCTCAGCCCGGAGGAAGTCGTCGCCGCGGGCTACGCGGTCTCCGACGGGACCGGCCGCGCCACCACCATCGAGGGCCTGGAATACCAGTACCTCAGCAGGCCGAGGGTCGAGCGCAAGGGCGACTACGCGGAGTTCTTCCCCAGCGCCTCGGTCAAGTACAGCTTCACCGACAGCCTCGACCTGATCGCCGGCTACAGCAAGACCATCCAGCGGCCGGAAGTGGAGGACCTGGCCGGCGTCTGGTCGATTTCCTACGACGATGACGGCGTGGTCCTGAGCGCGCCGAACCAGAACCTGAAGCCCGAATACTCGGACAACTTCTCCATCCGCCTGGTCAAGTACTTCGAGCCGGTCGGGCTGGTGTCGCTCAACTACTACCGCAACAAGATCAAGGACCTGATCAGCACGGTGTCCATGAGTCCGGAGGAATTCGGCTATGACGGCACCGAGCCGGTGGACATGGTCACCACCACGTCGAACCTGCCGGACGAGATCAACATCAGCGGCTACGAGTTCGAGTTCAACCACGCCATGGATTATCTCCCGGGCGCGCTGAAGGGATTGACCGTGCGCGGCTCGTATACCTACAGCGATCCCGACGTGGTGCTGCCCCGGGTCGCCACGCAGGTGGCCAACGTCGGACTGGCCTGGCGCCATGGCCCGATGCGCCTGAACCTCAACACCGTCTGGAGCGACGAGAAGGATCGCGGCCTGACCGGCAACATCGTCAATGCCCACGGCGAGACCATGAACCAGAAGCAGCCCTTCGACGACTACCTGGAAGTCAACCTGTCGGGCAGCTACACCATCATTCCCAAGACCAGCAGCAATTTCATGGGGCTGGAGTTCTATTTCAGCGCCAACAATCTCTTCAACCAGAACCGGCACACCGTCTATTCCAACGGCGAAACGGGCCTGGGCGAGAAGGGACACCACAGCCAGATCTACATCCACAGCGGCCGCAGGGCCGCGTTCGGATTCCGCGGCCGCTTCTGACCGCGCACGCGTCGGCGTCCTGCCGACGGAAACCATGGTCGTCGCAAGGGGCCGCATCGCATGCGCGGTCCCGGGCCGCGTCGACGGCGCGGCCGGATCTTTCGCTCCAGCACACAGGTGATCCAGAAGATGTCATATCCCAAACTCGACCGCCGCAGGTTCCTGCTCGGCGCCGGCAGCCTGGCCATGTTCGCCGGACTCGGCCACGCCGGCAGGACCTGGGCCGCGCCCGCATTCACTGCCTATCCGTTCTCGCTGGGCGTGGCTTCGGGCGATCCCTGGCCGGACGGGTTCGTGATCTGGACGCGGCTGGCGCCGGAACCGCTGGCCGAGCACGGCGGCATGCCGATGCTGGCCGTGCCGGTGAAATGGGAGATTGCCGAGGACGCGAGGTTCGCGCGTATCGTGCTCGCCGGCGAGGCGCTGGCGCGTCCCGAGCTCGGCCACAGCGTGCACGTGGAGGTCCAGGGGCTGAAGCCCGCCCGTCCGTACTGGTACCGCTTCATTGTCGGCGGGGCGGGCGCCAGTCCGGTTGGCGTGGTGCGTACGGCGCCGGCTGCCGACGACCTGCCCGGCCGCGTGCGCCTGGCGGTTGCCGGTTGCCAGGCCTATTACCAGGGCTGGTATGACGCGTACCGCCACCTGAGCGAGGAACCGGAGCTCGATGCGGTCTTCCATTACGGCGACTACATCTACGAAGGCCCCGCCGGCCGCAACACGGACAAGTTCCCGATCTACGATGCGGCCGGCAACCTGGCCGTCGAGCGCGACCATGTCGGCGGCGAGATCTACACGCTGGACGATTACCGCCGCCGCTACGCGCTCTACAAGTCCGACCCCGACCTCCAGGCCGCGCACGCGTCGGCAGCGTTCGTGATGTCCTTCGACGATCACGAGATCGACAACGACTGGGGCGGGGAATGGGACCAGGACCGCACGCCGCCGGAGGTGTTCGCACTGCGCAGGTTCGTGGCGATGCAGGCCTGGTACGAGAACCTGCCGGTGCGCAGGACGCAGTTCCCGCGCGTGGATGGCGGTACGCGCTATTTCCGCCGGCTCGACTACGGCAGGTTGCTGCGCATGCATGTGCTGGATACGCGCAGCCATCGTGCCAACCAGCGCTGTCTCGACCCCTCGTCGGCCAGGTGCAGGTACGAGGCAGGCGAACCGTCGAGCATCATGGGCCCGGCGCAGGAGGCCTGGCTGGACGCCGGTCTGGACAATGGCGCGCGCTGGAACCTGATCGCGCAGCAGGTGTTCGTGATGCCGCTGAAGGCGCGCGGTTCCGGAGGCGAGGAACAGACGTGGTTCCCCGACAAGTGGGACGGCTATCCGGGGTCCCGGGCGCGCCTGGTCAAGTCGATTGCGGACCGGAAGCTGACCAACGTGGTCATCGCCACCGGCGATGCGCACATGAACGCCATCGGCGAGGTGCCGTTGCGCGACGACGAACCGGACGGTCCGGCGGCGGCGACCGAGTTCCTGGCGACGTCGATCTCCTCCAACGGCGATGGCGGCATCGATTCCGCCAACGTCACGCGCTTCACCGATGCCGGCAATCCCTTCCTGAAGCTGGCCGACAACCTGCGCGGCTACCACACGTTCGATGTGACGCCGGACCAATGGCGCGCCGATGTGAAAGTGATGGACCAGGTGCAGCGCAAGGGTGGCAGGCTCAGCACCCGCGCCCGGTTCGTCGTCACGCCCGACGAACCGCGGTTGCACAGGGCATGAGGGGCGCCATGCACGCGAAGTGCTTGCTGCTGGCGCTGCTGGTGCCTGCCGCGTCGTCCGGCGTCGATGCGGCTGCGCAGGTTGCCGCGGTTGGGCCCCGGGTCGGCAGCCCGCTGCCGGCATGGACCAGGGGGGAGCTGGACATCCACCACATCAATACCGGCCGCGGCGAGGCGCAGCTGCTGATCATGCCCGACGGCACCAGCCTGCTGGTGGATACCAGCGGCAAGACCGTGGAGAAGCCGCCGTTCTCGCTGCCGACCCGGCCCGACGCCTCGCGCCCGCCCGGGGAATGGGTTGCGCGCTACGTGCAGCGCGTGCTGCCCGCAGGCGCGGCGCAGATCGACTACGCGCTCATTACCCATTTCCATGGCGATCACATGGGCGCGATCGTCGAGGATTCGCCGCATTCGGAGATCGGCCCGTACCGGCGCAGCGGCATCACCGAGATCGCCGACCTGATCCCGGTCGCCAGGGTGATCGACCGGGACTGGCCGGACTACGACTACCCGAGGCGGATCGAGAATCCGACGATGGACAACTACCGCAGGTTCCTCGCCTGGCAGGTGGCCAACCGCGGCCTCACGGTGCAGCGCTTCCTGCCGGGCCGCAGGGACCAGCTCGTGCCGGTGCATGCCGCGGACGCGTATCCACAGTTCTCGATCAGGAACATCGCCGCAAACGGCGTGGTGTGGGACGGCACGGAGAATGGCACCCGCCACGTGTTCCCGCCCCTGGAGGACCTGGCGCCGGACGATCATCCGATCGAGAACAACCTGAGCATCGCGTTCAAGGTTTCCTACGGCAGGTTCGATTACTTCACCGGTGGCGACCTCTCGTCCCACGACGAGGAAACGACGTTCGGGCAAGAAGCCTGGAAGGACATCGAAACGCCGGTGGCGCGGGCGACGGGTCCGGTCGATGCGATGAAGGCCAACCACCACGGCAGCTGGGATGCGAACAGCACCGCTTTCCTGGGCACCCTGCGCCCGCGGGTGATCGTGGTCGGTTCCCGCGCCGAAGGCCATCCGGCGGTGAACACCTACCGGCGCATGACCTCGAAGGGAATCTGGAACGGGCCCCGGGACATCTTCGTCACCAATGTCTCGGAGGCCACCGCGAAAACCACCTACGGCGTGGAACACGCCGCCAGTACGCAGGGGCACGTCGTCATCCGGGTCGCCGAGGGCGGGGAAAGCTACCGTGTCTACGTGCTCGACGACGCCGACGAGGAGCGGCGGATCAAGGCGGTTTTCGGGCCGTACGACAGCGACTGAGCGGCCATCCGCGCTGCCGGACGAAGACTGCGAAGGTACGTCCGCGGCTTTGCCGCCCAGAGCCGGGAACCCGCGCGGGCCAGGGGTCGCAGCAACGGGAATCGGCGTGATTGCCGGCCCGCACCGGGTATGATTGGGCCCGCGGTCGCCGCAGCAAACCTGCTGCGGCGTGCCGTATCCGGATCCGGGGATGTGTCCGCCGGCGTGGCTGCCCGGGATCCACCGGGTGCAGGCCATGGCGGTTCGACCCGGCTTCGGGCACCCATCTTCCAAGGCTGAGGAACGCGATGCTTCGCTACCTGGCGTACGGGCTCTGCGTCGTCATGGCGGTGGTGTCCCTGGCAAGTGTGTTGTGGCTGCGCTCCGGCGCATGGGCGGTCGCCGCGGTGGTGTTCATCGCGCTGGCGTGGCTGGGCACGCTGGACCTGCTGCAACGCCAGTCGACGCTGCGCCGCAACTACCCGTTGACCGCGCATTTCCGCTTCCTGCTGGAGAACTTCCGGCCCGAGATCCGCCAGTACTTCATCGAGAACGACCAGGACGAGGTGCCGTTCTCGCGGCAGCAGCGCGACCTGGTGTACCGGCGCGCGAAGAACGTCAGCGACGTGGTGCCGTTCGGCAGCGAGCTGCCGATGTACGGGTCCAGCTACGAGTGGATCAACCATTCGCTGGCGCCAGCGCACGCGGCCTCGCACGATTTCCGCGTGCCGGTCGGCGAAGAGCGCGCGCAGCCGTACGCGGCCAGCGTGTTCAACATCTCGGCGATGAGTTTCGGTTCGCTGTCGGCGAACGCGATCCGCGCGCTCAACCGCGGCGCGAAGCTCGGCAACTTCTTCCACGACACTGGCGAGGGCGCGATCTCGCGCTACCACCGCGAGGCCGGCGGCGACCTGGTCTGGGAAATCGGCTCGGGCTATTTTGGTTGCCGCGACGCGACCGGACGCTTCGACGAGGCGCGTTTCGCCGACAACGCCGCCGAGCCGCAGGTGAAGATGATCGAGATCAAGCTGTCGCAGGGCGCCAAGCCCGGACACGGCGGCATGCTGCCGGGGGCGAAGGTCACGGCCGAGATCGCGGCCACGCGCGGCATTCCGGAGGGCGTCGACTGCGAGTCGCCGGCGGCGCACAGCGCGTTCTCGACGCCGATCGGGCTGCTGGAGTTCGTCGAGCGGCTGCGCGCGCGCTCGGGCGGCAAGCCGACCGGCTTCAAGCTGGCGATCGGCCATCCGTGGGAGTGGTTCGGCATCGCCAAGGCGATGCAGGAGACCGGCATCCTGCCGGATTTCATCGTCGTCGACGGCGCCGAGGGCGGGACCGGTGCGGCGCCGTCGGAGTTCATCAACCACGTCGGCCTGCCGCTGCAGGAAGGCCTGATGCTGGTGCACAACACCCTGGTCGGCATCGGCCTGCGCGACCGCGTGCGCGTGGCGGCGGCGGGCCGCATCACCAGCGGCTTCGACATTGCCCGCGCGCTGGCGATGGGCGCGGACTGGTGCAATGCCGGCCGCGGTTTCATGTTCGCGCTCGGCTGCATCCAGTCGCGCAGCTGTCATACCGACCAGTGCCCGACCGGCGTGGCCACGCAGGATCCGGCGCGCTGGCGCACGCTCGATGTCGGCGACAAGGCCGAGCGCGTGTTCCATTTCCACCAGAACACGCTCAAGGCGTTGCGCGACATGCTCGGCGCAGCGGGTCTGGAGCATCCGATGCAGCTGGGCCCGGAGCATATCCTGCGCCGGGTTTCGCCGACTGAAGTGCGCTCGCTGGCCGCGCTGTACCGGTTTCTCGAGCCGGGCGAGCTGGTCGGCGGGGTGCCGGAGCATGCGGTGTTCCGCACGTTCTGGCCGGTCGCGCGTGCCGACAGCTTCGCGCCGCCGGCGCGGGTGCGGACGATGGAAGCGGCGAAGTCGCACTGAGAATGGCGGGTCGAGCCCGCGGTGCACAACGGGCGCAGGGGTTGCAGCAGCGACAGGCGCGCAGCCACCGTAGGGCGGATCCCGATCCGCCACGAGCACCGGTGCCGTCACGAGTCGCGGGTCGAGACCCGCCCTGCGCAACTCGCGTGTCCCGGGTCGACGGCGCTCAGTCGATCAGTGCGAGCAGCCGTTCGGTCGGCCGGCCGACGACCGCCCGCTCGCCGCGCACCAGGATCGGGCGTTCGATCAGTTTCGGATGCGCGGCCATCGCTGCGATCAGCGCATCGTCGTCCAGCGCCGGATCGTCGAGGCCGAGCGCGCGATAGTCGTCCTCGCCGGTGCGCAGCAGCGCACGCGCCGGGATGCCGAGCCTGCGCAGCAGCGTACGCAGGGCGGCCGCGTCCGGTGGATCGTCGAGATAGCGCACGATGCGCGGATGGATGCCGCGGCGCTCCAGCAGGTCCAGCGCGGCGCGCGATTTCGAGCAGCGCGGATTGTGGTACAGGGTGAAGGTGTCGGTCATGGTCATGGCCCGGCGTCGAGCGGATCCGGCGCCGCGCCGGTCTGACGGGCGACGACGCCGGTCGCGGTGACGTCGGCGCTGGTGTTGGCGACGGTGGCGAAGACGTCGGGAATGGTGTCGACCGCCAGCAGCACGCCGAGCGGTTCGACCGGCAGGCCCATCGCCTGGGTCACCGGCAGGTTGTTGGTCATGAAGCTGACCTGGCCGGGCAGGCCGACCGAGCCCATGCTGATGACCGCGCTGAGCCCGACCGCGACCGCGAGCTGCGCGGCGCCCAGCTCGATGCCGTACATCCAGGCGATGAACACCACGACGCTGAGGTATTGCACGGGGCTGGCGATGCGGAACAGCGAGACCGCCATCGGCAGCACCAGCGAGGTGACCGCCAGCGGATAGCCCAGCCGCTGGCGCGCGCTGTCGACCATCACCGGCAGCGAGGCCAGCGACGACTGGGTGCTGGCGGCGATCGCCTGCACCGGCACCAGTGCGGCGGCGAAGCGCTTGAGCCGTTCGCCGGCGACGACCACCGCGACGACGTACAGCAGCAGCGTGACCGCGATGTACAGCACGCACTGCAGGGCGATGTAGTAGCCCAGTGCGGTCAGCACGCCGAGCCCGACATGGGCGCAGACCGCCAGCACCAGTGCGAACACGCCCAGCGGCGCGACCCACAGCACCCAGCGCACGATGACGATCATGGTGTCGCCGAGCGTGCGCACCAGCTCCAGCATGCGCTCGCGGCGCTCGGGTTCCAGCCGGGTCAGGGCGAAGCCGAAGAACATCGAGAACACCACCAGCGGCAGCATCGCGCTGGCGGCGGCCGCGGCCAGCACGTTGCTTGGGATCACGCTGGTGATCCACAGCCCGAAGCCCGGCGCCTGCGGCAGCACTTCCGGCGCCTGGATCGCGGCGCGGAATGCGGCCACCTGCAGCTCGTCGCGCGGCAGCATCGACAGCAGCGCCGGCGCCGACACCGCGGCGAAGCTGCCGCTGAGCAGCAACAGCACCAGGAACACCGTCATCGCCACGCGCGCGGTGCGTCCCGAGGCCGCGGCGTCCGCGGCGGCGTTGATGCCGACCACGACCAGCGCCGCGACCAGCGGCACCACCGTCATCTGCAGCGCATTGAGCCAGAGCCGGCCGACCGGCTGCATGAAGCCGGCCACGCGTTCGGCCGCCGCGGCGTCCCACGCCGCCAGCGACAGGCCGGCGATGGCGCCGAGCAGCAGCGCCAGCAGCACGCGCACGGGCATCGAAATCCGGAATCGGCGGGGCGGGACGGTGGCGGTCATCGGTGCGCTGCGGCAAGGGAGAGGGCGGGACGAGCATGCCATGTGCCGCGGGCGATGCCATCGCGTGCATGCAGGCGATGTGGGCGCGCGTCCCGCATCATGGCGCCGGCGCGGCGAGGTCGAGCGTCAGCAGGTCGCGGTGGTCGTCGGCGAAACCCAGCCGCTGGTACAGCGCCTTCGCGCGCGGATTGTGGTGGTGGACCTCGAGCCGCGGCGTGGCGACCTGCCAGCCGCGCGCAACTTCGATCGCGGCGGCCAGCGCGTCCGCGCCCCAGCCACGGCCGCGCGCGGCGGGGCCGAGATACAGCTCGTCGAGCAGCGCGAAGTGGCCGCCCTGTTCCAGGCTGAAGCCGCGCGTCAGCGCCAGATAGCCGGCAATGCCGTCGCCGTCGCCGAGCAGCAGGATCGTCCCGCAGGCCGGATCGGCGAGCAGGGCGTGCAGCGCGTTGGAGACGCGGACCGGATCGAAGACGATGCGGTCCTCGGCGTAGAACGCGCGGACCAGTTCCAGCAGCCGGGCCTCGTCGCCGGGGCCGGCGACGCGCGTCTGCAGCGACTGTGTCCCGTCTGGCCGCAGGCTCAATGCTTCGCTCCGGTCGACAGCACGGGCAGGTCCCACGCCGCCTGTCGCTGGCGGTACGCGGCCTCCGGCAGCAGCACGAAACGCGGGGCGCGCGCGGGATCGAGCCAGTCGAGCAGCGCTTCCATCGCCGCGTCGTCCATCGCGGTGCAGCCGGCGGTCACCTCGTCCGGGCGACGCAGCAGGTGGGCGAAGATGCAGCTGCCGCGCCCGGGCACGCCATCGGCGTTGTGTCCGACCACGAAACCGAGCCGGTAGCGCACGTCGCCGTCGTTGTGCAGGTCCAGGCGCATGTGCTCGCTGGCGCCTTCGACCGCCGCGTCGCCGACCTCGGCCGCATCGACGATGCGGTTGTACAGCGGCGAGTCCGGCACGTCGACGCAGTAGTGCGAGGCCCGCATCGGCGCATAGGGCAGGGCGCCGATGCCGTGGGCCGCGTAGCCGAACGCGCTGCCGATCGCGAACACGCCCGCGGGTGCACGGCCATCGCCCTCGCGTTTCTGCGGACCGTCGGTCTGCGGTGGATGCAGGCCCAGGCCCCAGGCGCTGCCGCTGCGGCCGAGCATCACCGGCACGTCGCCGCCGACCTGCCGCCATGCGCCGCCGGCATCGCGCTCGAAACGCCGCAGCCGTGCCTGCGTTGCATCCCAGCCGGCGCTGGTGACGACGACCAGCTGGTCCGCGCCGGCGGTCGCCTGCGTTGCGGCGGATTGCGGTTCGCGGGTCGCGCATGCCGCCAGCAGCATCAGCAGCACGGCCATGCCTGCGGCATGCCGATGGCGGCGGGTCTTCGCGGATGCGGTGCGTGCGGCGGCGCCGGACATGACGGGCCTCATGCGTCGAGCAGGTGATGGATGCGGGCGCGGTTCTCGGCCAGCTGGGTATGCCGCGCCGGCGATGCGCACAGGCGCAGGAACAAGGTGTCGAGCAGCTGCTGCAGCGCCGACTGGTACAGCACCATCTCCACGTGCGGCAGGTCGTGGTGGGCCGAGACCAGCAGTGGCCAGTCGGCCAGCGTGCGCAGCGGATTGGCGTTGTGGCGGGTGGCCGAGATGACCCTGCCGCCGCGCTCGTGGCACAGCCGTGCCAGCTGCAGCAGCGACGGTTGCTGCCCGTACTCGGAGAACAGCACCAGCAGGTCGCGCTTGCCGCAGGCGGCGACATGGGCCGACGCCAGCGACGGGTCCGGGTGGTGCGCCGCCGACAGGCCCAGCAGCGACAGCCGCACGGCGAACGCGCGCGCGGCGACGTTGTCCTCGCCCAGGCCGACGATGACGATGCGGCCAGCGCGGTCCAGCCCTTCGGCAATGGCGTCGAGCATCGGTGGCGGATTGATCAGCCGGGTCTCTTCCTCGGCGCGGGTCTTGCCCTGCCACAGTTCCAGCGCTGGCGTGGCGGCATCGGCCGGGCCGTCGGCGTCGGCGGACAGCGCGGGATGGGCGCTGTCGCCATTGCGCGCGATCGCCTCGCCCACCGAATACTTCAGGTCCGGATAGCCCTTGAAGCCGAGCTTCTGGCTGAACTTGACCACGCTCGACTGGCTGATGCCGAGTGCGTCTGCCAGCTGCTGCGACGAGTAGTCGCGCAGCAGGTGGGCGTTCTCCAGCACGAAGTCGGCGATGCGCCGCTCGATCGCGGACATGCGGTCGCGCTCGGCGCGGACCTTCAGCAGCGGTGGCATCGACCGGCTCCGCTCGCCGTTGCGCGGACGTGGGACAGGCCGTGCACGCCCGCCGCCGTCATCGTGCCAGCGGCTCGAAGCCGTGGACCGCGCGGATGCCCAGCCCGGGGGCATCCGGCACCGAGATCTCCGATTCGTTGAACACCACGCCGCCCTCGACCGGGTCGTGGCTGCACAGCGACGGCCCGTCCAGGTCGACGCGGGTGATGATGTCGGACTTGGCGACGGCCACGTGCACCGCCGCGGCGACGCTGATGCTGGTCTCGATCATGCAGCCGATCATGCACTCCACGCCGTGCACTGCGGCGATGTCGGCGGTGCGGATCGCATCGGAGATGCCGCCGGTCTTCATCAGCTTGATGTTGATGATGTCGGCCGCGCGCATGCGGATCAGTTCGATGACCTCGGCCGGGCCGAACACGCTTTCGTCGGCCATCACCGGTGCGTGCACGCGGTCGGTGACGAACTTCAGGCCGGCCAGGTCCTGCGCCCTGACCGGCTGCTCCAGCAGCTCCGGGTGCACGCCGGCATCCTCGAGCAGCTGCATCGCATGCACCGCCTGCTTCGGCTTCCAGCCCTGGTTGGCGTCCAGGCGCAGCAGCGCGCGGCCCTCGACCGCCGCATGCACCGCCTTGATCCGCTCCAGGTCGACGCCGAGATCCTTGCCGACCTTGATCTTCAGCGCGCCGAACCCGCGCTCGACCGCCGACAGCGCGTCGGCGACCATCTTGTCGATGTAGTCGACGCTGATGGTGATGTCGGTCGACACCACCGGGTCGCCGCCGCCGAGGATCCGGTACAGCGGGGCATCGTAGCGCTGGCCGAACAGGTCGTAGACCGCGATCTCGACCGCCGCCTTGGCGCTGGTGTTGCGCTCGAGCGCGGTGCGGATCAGGCGGGTGATGCGGTTGAGGTCGGCGATGTCCTCGCCGATCAGCCGTGGGCCGATGACCTCGCCGATCGCGGCGATGATCGAGCCGTGGGTATCGCCGGTGATGACCGCGGTCGCCGCGGCCTCGCCATGGCCGACGTGGCCGGTGTCGGTGTGGATGCGCACCACCACGTCCTCGACGCTGTTGACGGTGCGCAGCGCGGTCTTGAACGGGGTCTTCAGCGGCACGCGCAGCATGCCGAGTTCGATCCGCGCGATCTTCATGGGTTGATCTTCATCGATGGGCCTTCATGCACGGTTCCCTGTGAAACGCGGCGGCGGTGCCGGTCGTGCCGGTCAAGGGCGCACGCGCTGGATGTTGGTGATGCGGTCGATCGTCGACGTCTCGGCGTTGCTGCGCATCGGCAGCAGCGGCGTGACCACGACGCCGTTGAGCGCCAGCCGCTGCAACCGGCCGTCGTCGCCGAGCAGGCTCATGCCGGCGGTGTCGTGGATCACGTAGGGATCGCCGTCGACATGGCCGACGACCATCATCACGTGGCCGGGAATGTAGACCAGGTCGCCGGGCTCGGTGTCGCGCAGCAGGCGCACGCGCTCGGCGTGGCTGGTGCCCGGTTCGATGGCGATGCGGTTCAGGGCCGGGCTGACGGCCTGCGCGCTGGTGTTGCGCGGCAGCAGCACGCCCAGGCTCCGGTAGACCTCGGACACGAAGCCGCTGCAGTCGCGCGCGTTGTAGGAATGGCCCCAGCCGTAGCGTTCGCCGAGGAACTTGAAGGCCTGGCCGATCAGGTTGGCGCGGGTATAGGGCAGGTAGGCGGTGGCGACGTCCTGCGAGCGCGGCACCATCGCCTGCGCGAACGACAGGCTGCCGTCGTCGCCGCGCACCGGCAGTTCGACGACGTGGCCGAAGTAGGGCACCTGGCCGTGCAGTGGCTGGTCCAGCGCCACGTCGGTGGCCAGCGGCAGGCGCGATCCCATCTCCAGCTGCACGTCGGAGACCGCGGGCGCCTCGGGGGTGAACACGGTGTGCGCGGTCGCGCCGGTGACGACCAGGTACGGCGTCCTGCGCGCATAGGCGAGCACCTCGTCGCGTTCGCCGATGGCCACCCTGTCACGTTCGATCCATGCCGAGTAGCGCTGGCTGACGACGAAGAACCAGCGCCCGTCGCGACTTTCGTGGACCACCGCGACCGGCGTGCCCGGGAACAGCGCATCCTCCTGGAAACGGTCGATGTCGGTGTCGTCGGGCGTGTTGAACACGCGCAGGTGCGTGGGGAAGGTGCGCAGGTCGGCGCGGCGCACCACCAGCCCGAAGCGGGTGACCTGGGTCTGCGGGATGTTCTGCAGGTCCAGGGCGGTGACCAGCCGGTTCATCGCACGGGCGCTGCCCTGCTTGCCGGCGACGTCGTACAGCGGCTGCTCCGGCAGCACCGAGCGCGCCTCGACCCAGGCGCGGACCTGCTCGGCCTCGACCAGCGTGGGCAGCTCGGCCAGGTCGACGAGGTTCGGGTCGTTGTCCAGCATCACCACGTTCTGCGTCGCCAGCTGCTCGGCGTCGTAGATCACCCGGTCGGCGTGGCGCGCGCGCTCGATCCAGTAGTCCGCCTCGAGCTGCGCGGCGCTGACGCCGATGACCGCCGCGGCCGCGTCCTGGCGTGCCTGCAGGGCGTCCTGCGCGGGCGTCGGCTGGGCCCATGCCGGCGTGGACAGGCAGGTGCCGGCGATCAGCAGTACGTGCAGGACAGCCTGCGTCCGCAACCGGTTTGCCATGTGTGGTCTCCGCGTTCCCGGGGGCGTGCCCGGCGCTGTGGAATACATCATTCGCTTTGTGTCTTTGTCAAGAATAAATTATTGACGCTCTATGACGATCGTGCTACATCACGTTCAAGCCACCTTCAGGGAATATCGACATGCCGACGGGTTATTGCGCTCGACCCTGCCGTTCCCGGACGAGGTGTTCCCGTGTTTCCCGCAGCTGTTCCGGCCGTCCGGAGCGGTGTCGGTGAAGCGGCCGCGCCGGCAGCGCATGCGCCTGACGATGCATGCCGCGACGCTGCTGGCGGCCGCCATGTTCGCATGCGCAGCCTGGGCCGCACCCCAACGGCAAGCGGCCAGCGTCGAAGAGGTCGTGGCGCTGGTCGATGCCGGCGACTTCGCCGGCGCCGGGTCGCGCATCGACACGGCCCTGGCCGCCTTGCCCGCGGATGCGCCGGCACGGGCGGCACTTGAATTCGAACGCGAGCGCATGCGCCGGCTGCTGATCGACTTCAGTCTCGACGAAGCCGAAGTGCGCGCCGCCGTCGCGCGCCAGATCCCCGATCTCACCGATGACGAATTCGCCCGCTGGCGCGATGCCGGGCTGTTCGAGTCGCGCCGGATCGATGGCGAGCTGCGGTATTTCCGGCGCTCGCCGTCGAACCTCTACCGCCTCAGCGCGGAAGCGGCGGCACGGCGCGCCGATCCCGCGCCCTTCTACGACAGTCCGCTGGAGGAAGCGCATCCGCACCACGCGGAAGTCAGTTCGCTGGCGGCGGACTCCGGGCTGCGCAGCGTCGCCCCGCGCCGCATGCGCGTGACCCAGTCGCTGACCGTCAATCCCGACGCGGTGCCCGCGGGCGAGACGATCGACGCGTGGCTGCCGTATCCCCGCGCGATTCCCGGCCAGCAGGAGGACATCCGCTTCGTCGCCAGCAGGCCGGACGCGGCCGACATCGCACCGGAGTCGACACTGCAGCGCACCGTGCACCTGCGCGCGCCGGCGGTGGCCGGCGAGGCGACCCGGTTCTCGGTGACCTATGAGCTGACCACGTACGCGCAGTACGTCGACGTCGATCCCGACAAGGTGGTGCCGGTCGCGCCGACGCCGGAGCTTGCGCCGTACCTGGCCGAACGTCCGCCGCACGTGGTGTTCACCGACGCGATGCGGCTGTTCTCCGCGCGCGTGGTCGGCGACGAGACCAATCCCTACCGGATCGCGCAGAAGCTCTTCGCCGCGGTCGATGCGATCCCGTGGGCCGGCGCGCTGGAGTACTCGACGATCTCCAACATCAGCGACTACGCGCTGCATGCCGGCCACGCCGACTGCGGCCAGCAGACCCTGCTTCTGATCACCCTGCTGCGGCTCAATGGCATCCCCGCGCGCTGGCAGTCGGGCTGGATCGTCTCCGACGGCGACTACAACAACATGCACGACTGGGGCTGGCTGTACCTGGCCCCGTACGGCTGGCTGCCGATGGACGTGACCTTCGGCCGCCTGTCGCACGCCGATCCGCGGATCGCGGAGTTCTATCTGGGCGGGCTCGATGCCTACCGCATCGCGTTCAACGACGACTACGCGCGCGAGTTCGTGCCTGCCAAACGGCATTTCCGCTCCGAAACCGTGGATTCACAACGCGGCGAAGCGGAATGGAAGGGGGGGAACCTGTACTTCGATCAATGGCGCTACGACTTCGAGTGGGAGTTCCTGCCGCTGGACCCGTAACGCCGATCGTCGCCAACCATCACGCAACCATTGCTCCGGGGAGTATCTGCAATGAAGGTCAGCCAACGAAGAATCCGCCGGGCAGCGCTCTGTCTCGCCCTGGGCGCCTGTCTGTCCACGATCACGCCAGCGGTGATGGCGCAGAGTGCCACCGGCGCCGTGGCCGGCCGCGCGAGTGCCGGCGACCAGGTCACTGCCACCAATACCAGCACCGGCCTGACCCGCATCGTCTCGGTCGGCGCAGATGGCGTGTACCGCCTGACCCAGCTGCCGGTGGGCGACTACGCGCTGACCGTCACCCGCAATGGACAACCGGTGGGCCAGCCGATCGCGGTCAACGTCGCGCTCGGCGGCACGACCACGGTCAACATCGGCGGCGACGGCGCGCTGGTCAACCTGGATGCGGTGCAGGTGATCGGCTCGCGCGTGGTCAATCGCGTCGACGTGCGCTCGACCGAATCGGCGACCAACATCACCCGCGAGGAGCTGGCGCGCCTGCCGGTCGCGCAGAGCCTGAGCGCGGTGGCGCTGGTCGCCCCCGGCGTGGTCGGCGGCAACTCGTCGTTCGGCGGCATCTCCTTCGGCGGCTCGTCGGTCGCGGAGAACTCGGCCTTCATCAATGGCCTGAACGTCACCGATTTCTACCGCCGGCAGAGCTTCTCGAGCGTGCCGTTCGCGTTCTACCGGGAATTCCAGGTCAAGACCGGCGGCTATTCCGTGGAATTCGGCCGCAGCACGGGCGGCGTCATCAACGCGGTGACGCGCTCGGGCGGCAACGAGTTCGAGAGTGGCGTGGAGATCACGTTCGAGCCGGCCGCATGGAAGGCCAAGGCCGATGACCACCACTTCGAGGGCACGGATTCCGATGGCATTCCGGTGTCGACCGACTATCGCGCCAGCCGCGACAGAAGCAGCTTCACCAAGGCCAACGTCTGGGCATCGGGACCGATCGTCAAGGACCGCCTGTTCTTCTTCGCGATGTACGAGGCGCGCGACAGCGATGCGCGCTACAGCAGCACCGGTGGCGGTGAATGGTACCGGAGCGACGCCAGCGATGGATTCTGGGGTACGAAGCTGGATTGGCGCCTGAGCGACAACCACCTGGTGGAGCTGCTCGCATTTTCGGACGAGTCCGAAACGCCGACCAGCACCTATGCCTACGACTGGAACAGCAGTACGGTCGGTGATCCGACCGGCGACAATACGGTCAAGAGCGGCGGCAAGAGCGGGTCGCTGACATACACCGGCTACTTCGGCGAAAGCTTCGTGGCCAAGGCCATGTACGGCATCAACCGCAGCCACAGTTTCTCGTCCTCGCCAGCCGACGGTCCCTGCGAGCAGATCTTCTACGACGGCTCGTATGACGATGCATACGAGGCGCTGGGATCCCCGGTCCTCGGCTGTCATCCGACCTCGGCGATGATCGTCGCGCACGAAGACGAACGCAAGGCGATGCGTCTGGATTTCGAATGGACGCTGGGCGACCACCAGTTGCGCTTCGGCATCGATCGCGAGGTCATGACGACCGACCGGACCAGCTTCTATCCCGGCCCGACCGGTATGCGCTATACCGCCTACAGCGTGGTGCCTGGCGCGGAGCTGGACAACGGTGCAATCGTGCCGGCCGGCGTCGATGCGATGCTGATGGCGCGTCGGCGTGTCGACGGAGGTGTGTTCGAAACCGAGGCCAGCGCGTATTACATCGAGGACAACTGGAGCGTCACCCCGAACCTGTTGCTGAATCTCGGGATCCGCGTCGACAGCTTCGACAACAAGACCGCAGCGGGCGGCAGCTTCATCAAGATGGACAACCTGGTATCGCCGCGCCTGGGTTTCTCCTGGGACATGAAGGGCGACGGCAGCACCAAACTGTTCGGCAACCTGGGGCGCTACTACCTGCCGGTCACCAACAACATCAACTACACCTTCGCCGGCGGCCTGACCGATGAACGTACCTTCTACGCACTGGAAGGCTGGCGGCAGGCGACGAACCCGGTGACTGGCGCGGCCTACATGGAACCGATCATCGGTGCCCAGATCGGCCCGGTCGACACCACGTACAACGTCAGTGCGGCCGATCTCCGGCAGAGCGTCGACCAGGACCTGGATGCGGTCTATCAGGACGAGGCGATCCTCGGCTTCCAGAGCGCGATCAGCCAAGCCTGGTCCTGGGGCGTCAACGCGACCTATCGCCGCATGAAGAACGCGCTGGACGACGTGCGCATCAACCACACGCCCTGCGGCCCGGTCGGCTACAACCTCTGGCCGATCGCCAACCCCGGCAAGCCGTTGACGATCTGGGGCGATGCCAGCATCGGCTGCGAGACCGAGGGCTGGATCACCATCGACACGTCGCAGGACGGCTACATCAAGGGCGGCAGCGGTGAAGTCGTCGGCTATTTCGAGCCCAAGCGCACCTACAAGTCGCTGGAGTTGCAGATCGACCGCGCCTGGGACGGCAAGTGGGCGTTCAACGCGTCCTACCTCTGGTCCAAGTCCGACGGCAACCACGAGGGCCCGGTCAACTCCGACACCAACTACGGCGACACCGGCATGGTCCAGCACTGGGACCACCCGGCCAACAACGAGGACTACGGCCCGCTGTTCAACGACCGCCGGCACCAGATCAAGCTGCGCGGCAGCTACGCGTTCAATGACCAGTGGTCGGTCGGCGCCATGTTCACCGCCATGTCCGGTGCACCGATCAACGAGTTCGGCGTCACCTGGCCGGGCGACACCACCGGTGCGGGCAGCTTCGTCACCGAGGGTTCGGGCGGCGGTTCGTTCTGGCATTGCGTTCAGAACTGTTCCGGCCCCGTCAGCGGCCGGATCTACGAATACGCGCCACGTGGTTCAGGTGGCCGCATGCCATGGACCTACAACCTGGGTGCGAACGTGACCTGGACGTTCCCGGTGGAAAGCGTCGACCTGAAGGTCCGGCTGTCGGTGTTCAACCTGCTCAACGACCAGGAAACGATCAATGTCCGCCAGCGTTACGAGGCCAACCCGGGGGTGGTGCGCGCACTGCACGGTACCGGCACCCGCTGGCAGTCGCCGCGCTACGCCCAGCTGGTGCTGACCTGGAACTTCTGATGGCGTGATGATGAGCGTGAGACCGCCGCCGGCCCGTGCCGGCGGTGGTCCGGGCACGGTCCTGGGGAAGGGGAAGAGATGTCCAGAGGGAAGAAGCCTGTCCTTTGCGCGGCCGTGATCACGGCCGCGTTTTTTTTCGCGCCGGTTGCCGTCCACGCGGCGGAGCCGGCGTCGGCGGAGATCACCGCCGCGGTCGACGATGCCGTCGCACGCTACCGGCTGCCGGGGATCGCGGTCGGCATCGTGCAGGGCGGCGAGGTGCGCCAGATCGAGGTGCGCGGCGAACTGGCCGCCGGCAGCGGCGAGCCCGTCGACGCCGGCACGCTGTTCAAGATCGCCTCCAACACCAAGGCGATGACCGGCGCGCTGCTGGCGCGGCTGGTCGACCAGGGCAGGCTGCAGTGGAAAGATCCGGTGGTCCGGCATCTGCCGGCGTTCCGCATGCACGACGACTGGGTCACGCGCGAGATCCAGGTGCGCGACCTGCTGATCCACAACAGCGGCCTCGGCGCCGGCGCCGGCGACCTGATGCTGTGGCCGGAACCCAACCACTTCACCCGTGCGGACGTGATCCATGGCCTGCGCCATCTCCGGCCGATCGCCAGCTTCCGTTCCGAGTACGCCTACGACAACACCCTGTACATCGTTGCCGGCGAGGTCGCGGCCGCCGCCGGGGGCGCGCCCTATGACGCGCTGCTGCGGCGCGAGGTGTTCGCGCCGCTGGGCATGGCGCGCTGCCAGATCGGCGAATGGCAGCGCGATGCGGTCGGCAACATCGCCCGGCCGCACTACCGGCGCGGCGATGCGTTCGTCGCCGCCGATGCGGATCCGGCGGTCATCGCGGACATGCCGATGGCCGCCGCCGGTGGCGTGCGCTGCAGCCTCGACGACATGCTGCGCTGGGCCGCGGCCTGGCTCGCGCTCGAGCGCGGCGACGCGGGCGGCGCGTCGCCGTGGCTGTCGGACACCCAGCGCGATGCGGCGTGGACGCCGCACACGCTGATGCCGTTGAGCCGCCGCATGCGGCAATGGGACAACAGCCACTATTCGGGCTATGGCTACGGTTGGCGGCTGACCGATGTCGATGGCACGCGCAAGGTGTCGCATACCGGCACGCTGTCGGGCATGTACTCATCGCTGACGCTGCTGCCCGACCTCGATGCCGGCATCGTGGTGCTGATCAATGCCGACGCCGACGAGGCGCGCACGGTGCTCACGCAGACGTTGGTCAAGCAGTTCACCGCGTCGCAGCTGCGGCCCGCGGTGGCGATGTATGCCGGGCTGTTGGCGGCCGAGCGCGCCGACGCATCGGCGGGGCAGGGCGCCGTTGCGGCGCGGCCTCCGCAGCCAGAGCCGGTCGCGGTCCCCGCGGGCGAGTTGCCCGGTCTCGATGGACGCTGGCGCGACCCGTGGTTCGGCGACGTCGACATCTGCCCACAACCCGATGGCGGTCTGCGTTTCGCCTCGCACAAATCGCCCCGGCTGGCGGGTGCGGTGATGCGCAGCGACGACCGCTTGCTGGTGCGCTGGGACGATCGCGGCATCGAGACCGATGCCTGGCTGCTGCCGCCCGCGCCCGATGCCGCGCGCGGTGCGCCGCTGCGCATGGCCAAGCTCGATCCGGAGGCGGACTTCAGCTACGACTTCGAGGATCTCGCCTTCATCCGCAGTGGCGACTGCCGCGTGGATCGAGGCAGCGGTCATTAGTCCGGCGAAAACGAAAAAACCCCGCATTTCTGCAGGGTTTTTTCGTGCAACTGGCGGAGCGGACGGGACTCGAACCCGCGACCTCCGGCGTGACAGGCCAGCATTCTAACCAGCTGAACTACCGCTCCGAGGCGCGAGATTCTACATGAAAGTTTCCGAATTGGAACAGCCGCGAGGCGATTAATTTCATCGGCTCCGCATCGGCGACGCATACAAAAGAAAAACCCCACATTTCTGCGGGGTTTTCTTGCATCTGGCGGAGCGGACGGGACTCGAACCCGCGACCTCCGGCGTGACAGGCCAGCATTCTAACCAGCTGAACTACCGCTCCATTTTTTCAACCCGGTGCGTGGTGGGTGCTGAGGGTTTCGAACCCCCGACCCTCTCCGTGTAAAGGAGACGCTCTACCGCTGAGCTAAGCACCCATGCGGACAACCAAGCCAGTTACTTTACGGCATCCTTGAGCGCCTTGCCAGCCTTGAATGCAGGCACGGTCGACGCCGGGATCTGGATCTGTTCCTTGGTCTGCGGGTTCAGGCCGGTACGCGCAGCGCGCGGACGCGCGACGAACGAGCCGAAGCCGACGAAATTGACCGCGTCGCCGTTCTTCAGCGCGTCGGTGATGGTGTCGAGCAGCGCATCGACGGCGCGACCTGCATCGGCCTTGGACAGGCCGGCCTTGTCGGCCACCTGGCTGCAAACATCGCTCTTGGTAAGTGCCATTCTTCGATTCCTCTTCTTGTATGACGAAGTACGTGTCTGGGTCGTCCCTGTTTCGACAGGGTCAGCCTGTCTGCGCCACGGACGGGCGATTCCGGTCAGGCGCGCATGGTACGCGATCCAATTCGCGAATTCGACTCGCATCACTGCCGTTCCTGAACCGGAGTCACGCGCGCGGGCGGCCGCTGGCGCGGTGACCGCGGCAGGCGGGCGCGCGCGGACGCCTCTCGGGGCGGACTGCGGCCACCAGCGCTTGCAGGTAAACTGGGCGGCTCGCCCTGCCAGTTGACCGGACCCATGCTGCAAGCCCTACGTGAAAAGACCAGTGGTTGGATCGCCATCGCCATCGTGGCGGTGCTTGCGGTGCCGTTCGCATTCTTCGGCATGGAGCAGTACCTGTTCCAGAACAACGCGGACTACGCGGCCAAGGTCGAGGCGCCGCCGACATGGTGGAAGTCCGCGCCGGACTGGTGGCTGGTGCGCAAGGTCGCGTGGTCGTCGACCGAGGTCAGCAACGAGGAGTTCCGCCAGACCTTCGACGCGATGCGCGAGCAGCGTCGCCAAGCCGAGGGCGAGGACTTCGACGCGCGCCAGTTCGAGACCCTGGAAAACAAGCGCGAGGTGCTGGAGCAGCTGATCGACCGCGCGGTGCTGGCGCTGGCCGCCGAGCGCAGCAACATCGTCGTCGGCGATGCCCAGGTGCAGGAAATCATCGCCTCGATTCCTGCCTTCCAGGTCGACGGCAGGTTCGACCCGCAGCGCTACCAGATCACCCTGCAGTCGGCGCAGCCGCCGCGTACCCCGCGCGAGTTCGAACAGAACATCCGCCAGGACCTGCAGCGCACGCTGCTGCCGCAGCGCATCGCCGAGTCGGCGTTCATCACCGCCGGCGAAGCCGACCGCCTGATGCGCCTGCTTGGCGAGCGTCGCGACGTGTCGTTCGTCATCGTGCCGCCGCCGGCGGTCGAGGAAGCGCCGGTCAGCGAGGCCGAGCGGCAGGCGTGGTACGAAGCGCATGCCAACCGCTACCGCGAGCCGGAGAAGGTCGCGCTGGAGTACCTGGAGATCGACGGCAGCACGCTGGCGACCACCGGCGAGGTCGACGAAGCCGAACTGCGCGAGCATTTCGAGCAGGTCAAGTCGCGCTTCACCGGCAACGAGCGCCGCCTGGTTTCGCACATCCTGATCGAGGTGCCGGCCGATGCCGATGCCGCCACGCAGGCCGCGGCCGAGAAGAAGGCCGCCGACATCGCCGCGCAGGCGCGCGCGGCCGATGCCGATTTCGCCGCGCTTGCGCAGGCCGAGTCGGACGATCCGGGCTCGAGCGGCAATGGCGGCGACCTGGGCTGGATGGAGAAGGGCATGATGGCCGGTCCGTTCGAGGATGCGCTGTTCGCATTGCAGCCGGGCCAGACCAGCGCGCCGGTGCGCACCGATTTCGGTTGGCACGTGCTGCAGCTGCGCGAGGTGGACGCGGGCGAGTCGGTCGAGTTCGAGGACGTACGCGACACCCTGGCCAGCGAGATGCGGGACAACGAAGGCACGCGGCTGTACAACGACCTGGTCGGCAGCATCGTCGACGAGATCAACAAGCAGCCGATGTCGCTGGAGCCGGCGGCCAAGCTGGCCGGGCGCCCGATCCAGACGATCGCGCCGTTCGCGCGCGGCGCCGGCAGCGGGATCGCGGCGAACAACGCAGTACTGCAGGCCGCGTTCTCCGAGGCGCTGACCCAGGACGGCACGGTCAGCGACGCGATCGAGATCGGCCCGAACCGCACGGTGTTCATCCGCGTGACCAGCCACACGCCCGAGCGCGCGCTGCCGCTCGACCAGGTTGCCGACCGCATCGATGCCGAAGTGCGCGCCGACCGCGCGCGCGCGCAGGCCGAGGCCGCCGCCGAGGAGATGGTCGCCGCGCTGCGGGAAGGGCAGACGCTGGATGCGCTGGCCGGGTCACGGTCGCTCGCCGTCGAGCGCGTGCCGGGCATTCCGCGTGGCGCGCCGGTTCCCGATCCCGCCGCCGCCGAGGCCTACTTCCGTGCGCTCGCCCCGGCCGAGGGTGCGTCGACGCCGGGCAAGGTCCTGCTGGCCGATGGCAGCGCCGTGGTGTTCACCGTCGACAAGGTGACTCCCGGCGATCCGGCCGAAGCCGGCGAGCAGGAGCGGGCGATGCTGCGCCAGCAGCTCGGCGCACTGCTCGGCAACGAGGACGCGGAAGTGCTGCAGCGCGCGCTGCGCAGCCAGATGAAGATCACCGTCATCGAGGCGAGGCTCTGATCCAGATCAGAAGGAAAGCCCGGCAATGCCGGGCTTTTTCCATTCCGCGCCCCGCGCGTAGGCCGGGGCGGCATCCCCGGCGCCCGGACGTCTGTGCGACACGCGGGTCCGATCGGAGGCAGGGCGGCTGACGGCGCGTGATGGGCATCCGCGTCCGCGCGGGCGCCTGTACTCAGGGCACGGCCGGTCCGTCGTCGACATGCAGCTGCATGCCGGGGCGCAGCACGCTGCGCACGTCCAGATTGTTGCGGCGCAGGAGCTGCTGGGTGCTGATGCCGTAGCGGCGGGCGATGGCGGACGCCGAATCGCCGCGGACCACGGTATGCACGCGCGCCGCGGCGGCGTCGAGTGCTGCGGCGATCAGCCCGGTGCCGGTGGCAGGCGCATCGCCGCCGCCGTACTCCGGCGGCGCTTCGGCGAGGAACACCGGTGCCTCCGCCGCCGCCTTCGGGACCAGGACCTGCAAGGGCTGGCCGATGCGGGCGATGCGGCCATCGGCATGTGCGGGATTGAGCCGGCGCAGCAGCGCGGCATCGGTCTCGTGGCGGGAAGCGAGGGTGTCGAGGTCGCCGATGCCGCCCGGCACGGTGATCGGCTGCAGGATCGGCACCGGGCGGTCGAGCGCGGCCATCCAGCTGTCGCGGGACTCGGCCTCGAGGATCAGGCAGGACAGCGCATGCAGCTTGCGCACGTACGCGTGGGTCGTGGCCGGCATCGCCAGCGTCTCGGGCGTTGCGTCCATGGCCTGCTGGCCGGCGCGCTTGAGGGCGCCGAACACCCGGTATTCGCCGGCGTTATAGCCCATCACCGCCAGCCGCCAGTCGCCGGCGAACATGCCGTGCAGGGTCTTGAGGTAACGGACCGCGGCGCGGGTCGATTCGACCGGCGACAGCCGGCCGTCGTAGCCGGGGCGGATCGGGATCTCGTGGTTGCGCGCGGTGACGGCGATGAACTGCCACAGGCCGGCGGGGCCGGCGGCGCTGCGTGCACCCGGGCGGTAGCCGCTCTCGACGAACGGGATCAAGGCGTATTCGGTCGGCAGGTGCGCCTCGCGCAGCGCGTCGACGACATAGCCGAACAGCGGCAGGATGTCGTCGTTGGCGGCCATCTGCCGCGGCACGTGGGCGAAGTGCGCGCGCCAGCGCTCGCTCGCGTCGGCTGCGCATTCGCGATCGGCCAGGCCGTCGCGGAAGGCGGTGTAGATCTCCCGGCCGTTGCGCACCGGACTGGCCGGTGGAGCAGGTGCCGCCGGCGGCGTGGCGATCATGGAAGTGGCGGCCGGGGCCTGGGCCGGGCGTTCCGGGCTGCCCGCCTGGACCGCTGCCGGCAGCGCCAGCGCCAACGCCAACAGCAGCGCGCCTGCGAGCCGGTGCATGCGACCGCGCGTCATGCGCGGAATCCATCCTTCCATTGCCGTAGCGCGGCAAACCGGGCCACCCGGTCGAGGCTGGCGTCGCCGGCCTGTCGCGCGATCGAGGCGCGGATGCCGGGCGCTTCGAGGCGCAGGAACGGATTGCAGGCCAGTTCGTCCTGCAGGGTGACGGGAAGCGTGGGCCGGTCGGCGTCGCGCATCGCGATGATCTCCTGTTGGCGGCGCTGCAATGCCGCGTTGTCCGGCTCCACGACCCGTGCGAACACGGCGTTGGACCGGGTGTATTCGTGCCCGCAGCAGACCTGCGTGGCGGGCGGCAATGCGGCCAGCCGGTCGAGCGAGGCCAGCATCTGCGCCGGGGTACCTTCGAACATCCGTCCACAGCCGAGGCTGAACAGCGTATCGCCGCTGAACAGCAGGCCGTGGCCGTGGAAGGCCACGTGGCTGCGGGTATGGCCGGGGACGGCGATCACGTCGAAGGCCCACGGGCCGGTCTCGACCCGGTCGCCATCGCCGATGCGGTGCGTCGCCAGCGGGATCCGCGGATCGGCCGGCGCGTGCACCGGCAGGTCCGGCCAGCGCGCCAGCAGCGCCGGCACGCCGCCGATATGGTCGGCATGGTGGTGGGTCAGCAGGATCGCCGCAGGGCGCAGTCCGGCATCTGCCGCGGCCAGCACCGGGGCGGCATCGCCGGGGTCGACGATCAGGCTGGCGCCGTCGCCGGCGGTCAGCGTCCAGATGTAGTTGTCCTCGAAGGCCGGGATCGGCTGCAGTCGCATCGGCGGTGGTCGGTGGCGGCTGGCGGAGCCTTTACAATGCGGACCATGCCCGCGACCTCCCCGCCCGGTCAACCCGACAGCCCCAGCGACTGGTTCGCCAGCGCTGCCGGCCGCGCCGTCATCGACAGCGAACATGCCGTCGTGTCCGAGGCCCTGGCCGGCCATCCCGGCCTGCCCTGGCTGTGGCTGGCGCCGTCGGCCGCCGACGCCGCGGTCGGTGGGCGCGGCCTGCGCCTGACCCGCGCCGGCGGCCTGTTCGACGGTCCGGTCCGCTGCGCCTGCCCGCTGCCGTTGCCCAGCGAGGCGTTCGGCAGCGTGGTGCTGCAGCACGTGGTCGGCGCCGCGCGTGGTGAACATGCGCTGCTCGACGAGGCGGTGCGCGTGCTGGCGCCGGGCGGCTATCTGTGGCTGCTGGTGCTCAACCCGCTGACGCCCTACCGCTGGCGCTGGCGCGGGCAGGGGCTGGATGCGGCTGAGCCGCTGGCCTGGCGCCGGCGCATGCGTCAGGCCGGGCTGGCGCCCGACGCGGTGTCGCGCGGGGTCGGCCCGAGCTGGCGCGAAACCCCGTCGACGACCCTGCAGGACGGTCCCGGCCTGCGCGCGGCCTATGTGCTGCGCGGACAGAAGCGGACCTTGCCGCTGACGCCGGTGCGGCAGCGCAGCGCCCTGCGGCTGCCCGGCGCGGTACCGGCGGCATGAAGGGCGCGGCCGGGCTGGAGACGAAACGTGCGGAAACGAAGGATGCAGGGTTGAAAGAGATCGAGGTCTATACCGATGGCGCCTGCCTCGGCAATCCCGGCCCCGGCGGCTGGGGTGCATTGCTGCGCTACCGGGACATCGAGCGCGAGCTCAGCGGCGGCGAGCCGCTGACCACCAACAACCGCATGGAGCTGATGGGTGCGATCGCCGCGCTCGAGGCGCTGACCGAACCCTGCCGGGTCGTCCTGCATACCGATTCGCAGTATGTCCGCCAGGGCATCACCGAGTGGTTGCGCAACTGGGTGCGACGCGGCTGGAAGACCTCCGGCGGCGGCGCGGTCAAGAACCAGGACCTGTGGCAGCGGCTGCAGAAGGCCTGCGAACGCCACCACATCGACTGGCGCTGGGTGAAGGGCCATTCCGGCCATCCCGAGAACGAACGTGTCGATGCGCTCGCCAGCGCCGCCGCGCGCGCCCAGCGCACCGCCGCCGCCTGATCCCGTTCCTTCATCCACCCACGGAGCCCGCCCTGCCGATGCGCCAGATCGTCCTCGACACCGAAACCACCGGCCTGGAATGGAAGAAGGGCAACCGGGTGGTCGAAATCGGCTGCGTGGAGCTGATCGAACGCCGGCCCAGCGGCCGCACCTGGCACCAGTACATCAAGCCCGACTGCGACTTCGAGCAGGGCGCGGCCGAGATCACCGGCCTGAGCCTGGAATTCCTCGCCGACAAGCCGCCGTTCGAGGACGTCGCCGACGCGTTCCTGGCGTTCATCGACGGCGCCGAGCTGGTGATCCACAACGCCGCGTTCGACATCGGCTTCCTCGATGCCGAACTGGCGCGGCTGGGGCCGGACTACCGCGACATCCGCAGCCGGGTCAGCGTCGAGGACTCGCTGCTGCTCGCGCGCCAGCGTTTCCCCGGCCAGCGCAACTCGCTCGACGCGCTGTGCAAGCGGCTTGGCGTCGACAACGCCCATCGGCAACTGCACGGCGCGCTGCTCGACGCCCAGTTGCTGGCCGAGGTGTATCTCGCCCTGACCGCCGGCCAGCACGAGATCGGCTTCGCCGCGCCGCCGGAAACCGAGAACCGCAGCCGCCACGTCATCACGCTGCAACCCACCGGCACCCGGCCACGGCTGCAGGTGCCGGCCGATGAGCTGGCGTTGCATGTCGCGCGCGTCGAGGCGATCCGCAACCGGGCGGGGCAGTGTCTCTGGGACGAATAGGGCGGGCAGGAGAATCCCTTCTCCCGCAAGCGGGAGAAGGTGGCGCGCACGCTGGATGAGGGCGCCTTTCGGCGCTTGCGGTGCCCTGTCTGCCCTTCGGACGCGGGAGGGGGGTTAGATGCGCGGCATACCATACTCGTCCAGGCCGCATGGGGTCTCCCGGGGCGACGCCTAGTGGCGGCGGATCAGGATCACCGTGACGTTGTCCGAGCCGCCGCCGTCGAGCGCCGCGGCGACCAGCCCGTCGACGCATTCCTGCGCGCTGCATTCGGTATGCGACAGCACCCGCGAGATCGCGTGGTCGTCGACTTCCTCGGTCAGGCCGTCGCTGCACAGCAGCAACTGGGTGCCCGGCTGCAGTTCGCCAGACAGCGTCTCGACATTCAGCGCCTGCGGATCGGTGACGCCCAGCGCCTGGGTGACCACGTTGCGATGCGGATGGCTGCGCGCCTGGTCGACGCTGATCGCGCCGCGCGCGATCAGCTCCTGCACGTAGCTGTGGTCCTGCGACAGCTGGGCCAGCTTCGCGTCGTGCCACAGGTAGACCCGGCTGTCGCCGACCCAGGCGACCTCGAACCGGTTGCCGGTCACCCGCGCCGCGACCACGGTCGTGCCCATCGGCAGGCTGTCGTTGCGCCGCCGCGACGCGCGGATGATCTCTTCGTCGGCGATCCGGATCGCCTGCGGCAGCGACGTGCCCTGGCGGACCTCGCGGACGATCGTCTCGCGTGCCAGCGCACTGGCGACCTCGCCGTACTCGTGGCCGCCCATGCCGTCGGCGACCAGCCACAGCCCCAGCTCGCTGTCACCGTAGTAGGTGTCCTCGTTGAGGTCGCGGCGCAGACCGACATGGGTCAGGTGACCGAATTCGATCATGCGATTCCCCCGATGCCCGGCCAGGTCCGTTGCTGTTCACAACGGGCCGGCAGCATGCGGGCGGCCAAGGCGGACGCATGCCTTGGGTGGCGATCTGGCGGAAACTGGGGCATCGCTGGATCGTCGGCGTGTGGGGACATGCACATTCTGGCAGCAGGCTCGTTGCGCAGCATATGCCATGCGTTGTGGTGTGAGCAGATGCATGCGCACAAGTCGCCACGAATCGCGTGGCGATTGCGCACCTCAGGTGAGGTTTATGAACCAATGGCGCCGCGGCTATCCGTGCCCAGTGTCGCGACGCTAGTAAAGCACCCGCGTCCGCAGCGTGCCTTCGATCTTCGACAGTTCGCTGCGCAGCCGCGTGGCCTGTTCCTCGGTCGCGGCGACGTCGATGACCACGTAGCCGACGTTCGGATTGGTGCGCAGGTACTGGCCGTCGATGTTGATCGCCTCGCGCGAGAACACGTCGTTGATCCGCGACAGCACGCCCGGCACGTTGCGGTGCAGGTGCAGGATGCGGCGGCTGCCGGCGTGTTCGGGCAGGGTGACCTCCGGGAAGTTGACCGCCGACAGGGTGCTGCCGTTGTCGCTGTAGCGCACCAGCTTGGCCGCGACCTCGACGCCGATGTTGTCCTGCGCCTCCAGCGTGCTGCCGCCGACGTGCGGGGTCAGCAGCACGTTGTCGTGGGCCAGCAGCGGTGACTCGAAGGGATCGCCGTTGCCCTTGGGCTCGACCGGGAACACGTCGACCGCGGCGCCGCCGACGTGGCCGCTGCGCAGCGCCGCATCCAGCGCGCCGATGTCGACCACGGTACCGCGCGAGGCGTTGATCAGGTGCGCGCCGGGCTTCATCGCGGCCAGTTCCCTGGCACCGAACATCAGCTTCGTCGCCGGCGTCTCGGGCACGTGCAGGGTCACCACGTCGCTGCGCGCGAGCAGGTCGTCGAGGCCGGTCGCGCTGCGTGCGTTGCCGAGCGCGAGCTTGGTTTCCACGTCGTGGAACAGCACCTGCATGCCCAGCGATTCGGCCATCACCCCGACCTGGGTACCGATGTGGCCGTAGCCGATGATGCCCAGGGTCTTGCCGCGGGCCTCGTGGCTGCCGAGCGCCGACTTGCTCCAGCCGCCCCGGTGGCACTCGGCGTTCTTCTGCGGGATGCCGCGCAGCAGCATGATCGCCTCGGCGACGACCAGCTCGGCGACGCTGCGGGTGTTGGAGTAGGGCGCGTTGAACACCGGGATGCCGGCCAGTTCCGCGGCGTCGACGTCGACCTGGTTGGTGCCGATGCAGAAGCAGCCGACCGCCATCAGCCGGCGGGCCTCGGCCAGCACGTTCGCGTCGAGCTGCGTGCGCGAGCGGATGCCGATGATGTGGGCGTCGGCGATGCGGCGCTTGAGCTCGTCTTCGGGCAGCGACTTGGCATGCAGTTCGATCTGCGAATAGCCGGCGGCGTGGAAGGTGTCGACGGCGCTCTGGCTGATGCCTTCGAGCAGCAGCACACGGATGTCCTGCTTGGGAAACGAGGTCTTCTGCATCACGGGCTCGGTGTGGGTATGCGTCCCGGACTTCCGCGCTGCGCGGGGCGTCCGGAAGTCCGCCATGGTGCCAGATCCGCCGCGGTTTTGTTGCGATGCGGCGCTGGACGCGGCCCTGCGCGGCTGGCAGGCTGGCGATCCCCGACGCCCCGGTGGCCCGCATGTCCGATCCGTCCCCGTCCGATCCGTCCACGCCGGCGCAGCGCCTGGCGCAGCTGCGCGCAGCAGTGCCGACGCTGCAGCTCAGGACCGATGCCGAGGACCTGGCCTGGTACGGCGTCGACTGGACCCGGCGCTGGACGCCGGCGCCGCTGGCGGTCGCGCTGCCCGGCGACGTCGACGAAGTGCAGGCGGTGATGCGCTGGGCGCACGCGAACCGCGTCGCGGTGGTGCCGTCGGGCGGGCGCACGGGCCTGTCGGGCGGCGCGGTCGCCGCCAACGGCGAGCTGGTGCTGAGCCTGCAGCGGATGAACAAGGTGCTGGCGTTCGACCCGGTCGACCGCCTGCTGACCGTGCAGCCCGGCATCGTGCTGGAGGCCGTGCACGCGGCGGCGCGCGAGCACGGGTTGGCGTATCCGGTCGATTTCGCCGCGCGCGGCTCGTGCTCGATCGGCGGCAACATCGCCACCAACGCCGGCGGCATCCGCGTGCTGCGCTACGGCAACACCCGCGAGTGGATCGCCGGGCTCAAGCTGGTGACCGGCACCGGCGAACTGCTGGACCTGGGGCGCGGCCTGGTCAAGAACTCCAGCGGCTACGACCTGCGGCATCTGGCCATCGCTTCGGAAGGCACGCTCGGGGTCATCGTCGAGGCGACGCTGAAGCTGACCGACCCGCCGCCGGACACGCAGGTGATGCTGCTGGCGCTGCCGTCGTTCGAGGTGCTGATGCAGGTGTTCACGACGCTGCGCGAACGCCTGCAGCTCGAGGCCTTCGAGTTCTTCACCGACCGCGCGCTGCACCATGTCGTGGCGCACGGGGCGCAGCCGCCGTTCGATGCGGTGCATCCGTATTACGTCATCGCCGAGTTCGCCAGCGGCAGCGAGGCGCAGGAAGTGCAGGTGCTGTCCGCGTTCGAATACTGCACCGAGCAGGGGTGGGTCGAGGACGGCGTGATCAGCCAGGGCGGCGCGCAGGCCGCGCAGCTGTGGCGACTGCGCGAGGGCATCACCGAGAGCATCGCGGCCTGCGTGCCGTACAAGAACGACGTGTCGGTGCGGATCTCGGCGATGCCGGCGTTCCTCGCCGAGACCCAGGCGCTGCTGGCCAGGGAATATCCGCATTTCGAGGTCGTCTGGTTCGGCCACATCGGCGACGGCAACCTGCACATCAACGTGCTCAAGCCGGCCGACATGGACAATGCCGCGTTCGTCGCCGACTGCGAGCGCGTGACCACGCTGCTGGCGTCGACGCTGCAGACCCATGGCGGCAGCATTTCCGCCGAACACGGCATCGGCCTGGTCAAGAAGAAGTACCTGGCCTCGACCCGCAGTCCGGCGGAGATCGCGGCGATGCGCGGCATCAAGACGGTGTTCGACCCGGCCGGCATCCTGAATCCGGGCAAGCTGTTCGACGCCTGAGGCGGGCCGGCGGGCGGTCCGCCCCGGGCCCGCGGGTTACCCTTGGCGCCATCGTCACGCCCGGAGCCCGTGTATGCCTCGCCTCATGCCGACCCTGTCGATCTCCGCGCTGCTGGCCCTCGCCAGCGCGCCGCTGCTGGCCAGCAGCTTCGCCGGCACGACCGCCCAGGGGGCCTCCGCCGGTTCCTCGGCCTCGTCGGCCTCGTCGGCTTCGACCTCGGGCAACGACAAGCGCATCGTGCAGGCGCGCGAGGATGCGGCCGGCTTCGTCGCCAGCGCCGGCCAGCTGCGCACCGCGCGGCTCGAGGCCGCGCTGCAGCTGCTGCGCGAACAGGACCCCGACGTCGGGCTGGCCAGCGACCTGCAGCTGGCGCGCGCGATCCTGGCGCGGTGAGCGCGCGTCTCCGCCACCGCCGCGCGCTGGCGTGGCTGCGGTTGGCGGGCGTGCTGGCGGCCGGCCCGGTGGCCGCGGAGAACAGCAGCTACGTCACCAGCGTATCGAGCATGGATCCTGGGGACTTCAGGTGGCAGGCGCGTGCGCGCGCGGATGCCGCCGCCTTCGTCGCCAGCGATGGCCGCATGCGCAGCGCGCGCCTGGACGCGGCCCTGCGCCGGCTTCGCGCGGAGGATCCGCAGGCGCTGGCGATCGGCGACCGCCAGCTGGCGCGGCACCTGCTGACCCTCTGAACCGGTGATGCGCCGGCTGCGCGTCGCGATATCGTGCGTACCGCTGCTGGCGGCGCTGGGCTGGGCACTGCCGGCCGCTGCGGAAGCGCCGTGGCGGATCGATGGCCATGGACTCGATGCCGCCGGGCTCGACGGCGCCGAGCTGGCGGCCACGCAACGGCTGGTCGAAACCGCAGCGGCGCGGTTGCCGCCGGCCCTGCGCGATGGCGCGGGCCTGCCGCCGGTGACGATCGGCTGGCGCGACGACCTGCCGGGCGACGTGCATGGCCGCGTGCACGGTGGCCGCATCGTGCTGCAGCGCGCCCTGCTGGCGGACTGGATGGCCGCGGTCGCCGACGGCACCGCCACGCCCGACGACCCGCGCGCGCGGCCGGCACTGGCCGCGCTGCTGCACGAACTGGCCCATGTCCACGACCGCTCGCCGCAGGGCGGTCTGTCGCGCGACCCGCGGCTGCGCGACCTTGCCGGCTGGCCGGTGCGGCCGCTGCGCGCGGGCACGCGCGTACGCCGCAACGACTTCGACGCGCGCAGTCCCGACCTGTGGGAGCTGCGCTCGCCGGCCGAGTTCGTCGCGGTCAACCTCGAGCATTTCCTGCTCGATCCCGGTTATGCCTGCCGGCGTCCGCTGCTGCATGCGCACTTCGCCGCGCACTTCGGCTGGGCGCCGGATGCGGCCGCCTGCGCGCCCGGACTGGCCTATGTCGAGGCGGTCGCCGATGCAGCGCCTGCGTCCGCGGCGCTGCTGGAACTGGATCCGGCGCGGGTGCATGCCGTCGAATACCTGCTGGCCGAAGGCAACGAACGGCCGATGAGCCGCTGGGGCCACGTGATGCTGCGGCTGGTGGTGTGCGCGCCGGGGCGGCCGCGTGGTCCCGACTGCCGGCTCGACCTCGACCACCACCGGGTGCTGTCGTTCCGTGCGTTCGTCGACGACGTGCAGATCTCCAGCTGGCGCGGCCTGACCGGGCGCTACCCCTCGCGGCTGTTCGTGCTGCCGCTGCAGCAGGTCGTCGACGAATACACCCGGGTCGAACTGCGCGCGCTGCAGTCGATCCCGCTGCGGCTGGGCGACGACGAGATCGCCGCGCTGCTGGCCCGCGCCGCCGAGGTGCACTGGGGCTACGACGGCCGCTACTACTTCGTCGGCAACAATTGCGCGGTCGAGACCTGGAAACTGCTGCATGCCGGCGTGCCCCGGCTCGGCGCGCTGCCGCTGCGCAGCATCACCCCGAACGGCCTGCTGCGGCGGCTGCAGCGGCAGGGCATCGCCGATACCGCGGTGCTCGACGACATCGGGCGCGCGCGCCGGCTCGGCCATTATTTCGACTCCGCCGCCAGCCTGCATGCGTCCATGTACGACGTCGCCCGGCAGGCGCTGGGGCTGCCGCAGGCCGACGCCGGCGACTGGCTGGCGCTGGCGCCCGCGCGCCGGCGGCCATGGATCGAGGACGTCGACGACCTGCGCGCCGCGTCCGCGCTGCTGGTGCTGGAGGAAGGGGCGCAGCGTCGCCAGCAGCTGCTGGCGCGCGACGAGCTCAAGCGCCGGCTGCTGCGGGCCCGCGGCGACCGGTACGACGCTGCGACGCCGGATGCGGCCGGGGCGACGGCCGCGTCGCTGCAGGCGATGCTGGCTGCGGGCGGCGAACTGGCACGCCCGGCGACACTGCTGGCCGGCGTCGACGGCTACGGCCTGCCGCAGGCGCAGGAGCGCGCGCTGCTGCGTGCCCGGGTCGACGCCCGAGGCCGGGCACTGCACGGCCTGGGCACGACGCTGGAACAGCAGGCGCGTCCCCTGCTGTCGCGCGAGCGCCGCACCGCGCTCGACGACGGCGAGGCCAACCTCGCACTGCTGGGCGAGCGCCTGCGGATGCTGGCCCGGGAACAGGACGGGAGCGGTCCTTCGGGCGGCGCGCCGTAGCCGGCACGGGACCGGCCCTCACCCGCGCCCGCGACGCGACCGCTCCTGCCGGCAGGAGCGGGGACGGATCATGCCGTCCCGGTGTGCTCCGACGTGTCGTCGCGTACCGGCCACGGAGGCACGGACTTCAGTCCGCGCGGCCGCCGAACTCGCCGGTCGTGGTGTTGACCCAGACCCGCTCGCCGTTGGTGATGTATTCGGGCACCTGGATCTCGATGCCGGTGCTGAGCCGGGCAGGTTTCGGCCGCTTGGTCGCGGTGCCGCCCTTGAGCTCGGGCGGGGTATCGACGACCTCCAGCACCACGCTCTGCGGCAGCTGCAGGCCGACCGGTGCCTCGTCGATGACCTGCACGAAGCAGCCGGCCAGGCCGTCGGTGATGTAGCCGGCGCCATCGCCGACGACGTCGGCATCGAGCGTGTACGGGGTGAAGTCCTCGTCGTCCATGAACACGAACGCGTCGCCGTCCTTGTACGAGAAGCTGGCCTGGCGGCGGGCGAGGTCGACCTCGCGCAGTTCGTCGTCGCCGTCGAAGCTGGCATCGGTCTTGTTGCCGCCGGGTACGCTGTACATGGTGAAGCGGAAGCGCACGTTGCCGCCGCGGCCCTGCGGCGAGCTGCGCTCGATGTCGCGCACCTGGTACACGCTGCCGTTGTGTTCGACCACGTTTCCTTTCTTGACGTCGTAGGCTTTCATTGGGTTCGGGATTGGTGATTGGTGATTGGTGATTCGGAAAAGCTGGACTGGTGCCGGGGTTCGCTTTGCCGAATCACGAATCCCGAATCACCAATCACGGCTCCTACTTCGGCGCCAGCCGCACCGCGCCGTCGAGGCGGATCGTCTCGCCGTTGAGGTAGCGGTTGCCGAGGACGTAGGCCACGAGATCGGCGAATTCCTCCGGCCGGCCCAGGCGCGCCGGGAACGGGATCGACGCCGACAGCGACTTCTGCACCTCCTCCGGCATGCCGTCGACCATCGGGGTCCAGAAGACGCCGGGCGCGATGGTGTTGACGCGGATGCCGAAGCGCGCGAGCTCGCGCGCCATCGGCAGGGTCATGCCCACGATGCCGCCCTTCGATGCCGAATACGCGGCCTGGCCGATCTGGCCCTCGTACGCGGCCACCGACGCGGTGTTGACGATCACGCCGCGCTCGCCGTCTTCGCCGGCCTCGTTGTGCTGGATCACCGCGGCCGCGGCCTTGGCCACGTTGAAACTGCCGACCAGGTTGACCAGCACGGTCGTGGTGAAGTTCTGCAGCGGCATCGGCGCCTCGCGGCCGAGCACGCGGCCGGCGCCGATGATGCCGGCGCAGTTGATCGCGGCGTTGAGGCCGCCGAGGAACGCCTTCGCGGCCTCGACGTTGGCCGCGACCCCGGCCTCGTCGGTGACGTCGGTGCGCAGGTAGCGCGCGTTGTCGGCGCCGAGCGCGGCGACGGCCGCGGTGCCCTTGTCGTCGTTGACGTCGAACAGGACGACCTTGCCGCCTTCGGCGACGATCCGCTGGGCGACGGCCAGGCCGAGGCCGGAAACGCCGCCGGTGACGATGGCGAGGACGGATTCGGTTTTCATGCGCGGACCTCAGCAGGGCGGGACGCCCAGTTTAACCGGGCATGCGCCGCCGCCGCCCGTGCAGGTTCAGCCGGAGCGCACGCCGCTCTCGTCGCGGAGCCGCCGGGCGAACTCGTCCGCCTGCAGGCCGGGTGCGAACAGGAAGCCCTGGCCGACCGATACGCCCAGATCCAGCAGGAAGCGGCGCTGGGCCTCGGATTCGATGCCCTCGGCGACCAGGCCCAGGCCGAGGCTGCGGGCGATGCCCACGACCGCCTGGCAGACCGCGACGTCGGAGCGGTCGTCGGGCACGCCGCCGACGAACAGCTGGCTCAGCTTCAGGCCATGGATCGGCAGCCTGCGCAGGTAGTTCAGCGCGCTGTAGCCCTCGCCGAAGTCGTCGATGCTCAGCAGCACGCCCATCTCGCGCAGGCGGGCGAAAGTGTGCAGCGTGTCGGGTGCGTCCTCGATCAGCACGCGCTCGGTGAATTCCAGTTCCAGCGCGGTACCGGGCAGGTCGAACCCGGCCAGCACGGCGCGCACGTTCTCGGCCAGGTCCTCGCCCAGCAACTGGCGGTAGGAGACGTTGACCGCGACGCGGACCACGCCCAGGCCCGCGTCGCGCCAGCGTGCGACCTGCCGGCAGGCCTCGCGCAGCACCCAGCTGCCGATGCGCACGATGTCGCCGCTGGTTTCGGCATGGTCGATGAAATGGTCGGGGCGCATTTCACCCAGCTGGCGGTTGCGCCAGCGGATCAGCGCCTCGGCGGCGACGATGCGCCCGCGCCGCAGTTCGACCTGCGGCTGGTAGACCAGGTGGAACTCGTTGTGGTCGATCGCCCGGCGCAGGTGCGTCTCGACCCGCAGCCGGTCCTGCTGCGACTGCGCCAGCGCCGGCGTGAACGCCTGCCAGCCGTTGCGCACGCGGCGCTTGCTCTCGTACATCGCCGCGTCGGCGTTGTGGATCAGGGTCTGCGGCCGGTCGCCGTCGCCGGGCGCGCAGGCCAGGCCGATGCTGGCCGTGATCGCGAACTCCTCGGTGTCGAAGCGGAAACCGTCGCCGAACGCATCGAGGATCGCCTTGGCGACCTGCTCGGCGTTGCCGGCATCGTCGCCCGCGTCGCAGACGACCAGGAACTCGTCGCCGCCGAAACGCGCGATCAGGCCGCGCCCGTCGACCGCGCGGCTGATCCGGTGCGCGGCCGAGACCAGCAGTTCGTCGCCGGCGTTGTGGCCCAGCGCGTCGTTGACGATCTTGAAGCGGTCCAGGTCGATGTACAGCACCGCCGGGGCCGGGCGGTCGGGGTCGGCCATGCGCGCCTCGAGCTCGGCCAGGATCGCGTCGCGGTTCAGCAGGCCGGTCAGCGGGTCGTTGCGTGCCTGCGCGCGCAGGATCTCCTCGTCGCGCTTGCTGTGGGCGATGTCCTGCAGGGTGCCGGCCAGCCGCGAACCGGCCGGGTCGCCGGGGCGCGGCCCGCCGATCGCGCGCACCCAGAAACCGCCGCCGTCCGCGCGCTGGCCCTGCAGCTCGAGGTCGAAACCGGCGCCCTCGAGCATCGCCTCGCCCAGTGCGTCGCGCAGGCGCCTGCGGTCGGCGACCAGCAGGGTTTCGATCAGGGCCTCCATCGTCGGCGGTGGCGTCCGCTGGCCGAGGATGCGCGCCGATTCGGAGGTCAGGTAGAGCCCGTCGGTACCGCAGTCCAGTTCCCAGCCGCCGATGTGCGCCAGCGCCTGCACGCGGTCGAACAGGGCGCTGTCGCGCTTGAGCGTGGTGACGTCGTTGAACAGCGACAGCACCTGGTGCGGCCGGTCGCCGCCGGGCGGGAATTGCGGCACCGCCGTCACCGACATCCAGTAAAGGTGCCGGCGCATGCGGTGGTAGAGGCCCAGCAGCGTGCTCTCGACCACGCGGCCGGTCTGCAGCGCGCGCACCTGCGGCAGTTCCGGCCACGGCATCTGGCTGCCATCCTCGCGGACCGCGACCCAGTCGCCGGGATTGGCGATCTCGCCCGGATCGGCATCCTGGCCGGCGCCGAGCAGGCGCATCGCGGCCGAGTTGCAGTGGATGAAGCGGCCGCCGGTATCGTGGATCGTGATGCCGCAATCGACGACCTCCATCAGCTCGCGGTAGCGCACCTCGGCCTCGCGCCGCTGGCTCAGGTCGCGGGCGACCGCGACCAGGCACGGCCGGCCGTCGTGCTGGAACCCCGCGGTGTGGACCTCGACCGGGAACCGCGAACCGTCGCCGCGCATGTTGGCGACTTCGATGACGTAGGTCTCGCCGCGCCGCACCGCGCCCCAGACCGGCGCGAGGTGGTCGCGCGGCAGGTCCGGGTTCAGGGTCTCGATCGGCTGGCCGACGATGTCCTCGCGGCGGCGGCCGTAGGCGCGCATGCCGGCGCGGTTGAGGTCGAGCACGGTGCCGCGCTCGTCGAGGATGCTGACCGGGTCGGGCACCGCGTCGAACAGCGCGCGGTAGCGTAGCTGCGCGCCCAGTGCGTCGCGACTGGTGGCGTGCAGCGCGTCGCGCGCCTGCGCCAGCAGCCGCTTCAGGTGCGCGGGCAGGTCGCGGTCGTGGCAGGCGAGGTCGAGCGCGGCGGCGATGCGCTGCGGATCGTCCGGCGCGTCCGCTGGATCCGTGGGCGGGGCGACTGGCGGCCCGCTGCCCATGTCACGCCGCATCCCCGCCGGCCGGCGCCGTGGCCCGGCCGACCCGGCTGCCGGTTTCGCGCCCCAGCACCCCGGCCAGCCAGCGGCCGGTGGCGGCCAGGGCATCGAGGTCGATGCCGGTGTCGATGCCCATGCCGTGCAGCATGTAGGCCACGTCCTCGCTGGCCACGTTGCCGCTGGCACCGCGCGCATACGGGCATCCCCCGGTCCCGGCCACGGCCGCGTCGACCACCGCCACGCCTTCCTCGAGGCAGGCGAGGATGTTGGCCAGCGCCTGGCCGTAGGTGTCGTGGAAATGGATCGCCAGTGCCGGCATCGGCACCTCGGCGGCGACCGCGCGCAGCATCGCCCGCGCGCGCGCCGGCGTGCCGACGCCGATGGTGTCGCCCAGCGAGATCTCGTAGCACCCCATTGCATGCAGCGTACGCGAAACGCGGACCACGTCGGCCAGCGGCACCTCGCCCTGGTAGGGGCAGCCGAGCACGGTCGAGACGTAGCCGCGCACGCGCACGCCGTCGGCCCGCGCGCGCGCCAGCACCGGTGCGAAGCGCTGCAGCGATTCGTCGATCGAGGCATTGACGTTGGTGCGGTTGAACGCCTCGGACGCGGCGGTGAACACCGCGATCTCCTCCACGCCCACCGCGCGCGCGCGTTCGTAGCCGGTTTCGTTGGGCACCAGCACCGGGTAGGCGATGCCGGCGCGGCGCGCGATTCCGCTGAACACCTCGGCGGCGTCGGCCAGCTGCGGCACCCATTTCGGGCTGACGAAGCTGGTCGCCTCGATGGTCCGCAGGCCGGTGGCCGAGAGCCGGTCGATCAGTTCGATCTTGGTCGCGGTGGGGACGAGGGTCTTCTCGTTCTGCAGGCCGTCGCGCGGGCCCACCTCGACGATCCGCACGGAGGCGGGCATCCGGCTCATGGCAACCTGTCCAGTTGGAGTGCGGTGGCATAGGGACGATACAGCGATGCGGCGTGGTCGTGGTCGCGGACCGGCTCGGTGCACGCGATGCCCAGGACGTAACGCCCGCCAACTACCGCCTGCAGCGGCTCGGGCGCGGGCGTCTGGCCGCTGGCGGGCACTGCGATCGCATAGGTGTCGCCGCTGGAAAGACGCTCGACCACGGGCAGCGTCGACGGGCCGCCCCGCGCGCCGAGCAGCATGGGCTCCTGCAGATAGCCTTCCCTGGCGCCCACGAGCATGTCGACGTTCATCCTCGTCACGTTGAGCGTCAGCGAATCCACGTGGGCCACCGCATCGCCCATGCCGAGCGCCTGCGTGGCCGCAGGCGTTTCGGCGCCGGTATCGTCGATACGGAGGGTGCAATGGTCGCCACCTCCGTCGGCATCCTCCTGGCCGTAGCGCGCACGGACCGTGCGCACGCTGCAGTCGCGCCACAGCAGCTGCCGCGTGCCGATCACCTGGTCGGCGGGCAGCACGGCGGCAAGCGGTATCCCGGCGCAGGCCTCTCCGGTTTCCGCGGCCGTCCCGTTCCCGTCGACGCCGCACGCGGCCAGCAGCAGCGCGAGCGGTGCGGCACGCAGGCTGCGGATGCGCGCGTTCATGGAGCCTCGTCGAGGGTCGCCAGTACCGCATCGCTGTCGACGAACGCGCCGGCCTCGACGCGGACCTCGGCGATCGTGCCGGCGCGCGGGGCGCGCAGCGCCAGTTCCATCTTCATCGCTTCCATGACCAGCAGTTCCTGCCCCTCGGCCACGCTGTCGCCGGCTGCGACCTTGACCAGCACCACGCGTCCGGGCATCGGCGCGCGGATCCGGCCATCGCCCGCGCCTTCGGCAGCGGCATCGGAGCGGAACGGGGCGACGCGCTCGAAGCGCGAGCGACGCTGCCCGTCGTGCAGCGACACGTGGTCGCCGGCGGCCCGGGCACGGAAACGATGGCCGACGCCGTCGACGCGCAGCGACAGCATGCCGCCCTGCAGGCGCGCGCCATCGACGCGGACATCGACGCCGTCGCCGCGCAACCGGTAGTTGCCGTCCAGGCCGCGGGCGTGCAGTTCGTGGCGCGTGTCGCGCTGCTGCAGCACCAGCAGGCGTTCGCCGGCATGGCCCAGGCGCCAGCCGTCGGCGATGGCCCACGGCGAATGCGGATCCGGCGCGCGTGTCGCGGCATCGCGCGCATCCGATTCCTGCTGCAGCAGCGTGGCTGTCGCGGCAGCCGCGAGCTCGGCGGTCGACGGCGGCGCGGGCGGCGGCAGCACCTCGTCGAGATGGCGGTCGAGATAGCCGGTGTCGATGCTGGCCTCGACGACCGCGGGGTGCCGCACGAGTTGTTCCAGGAACGCGATGTTCGATTTCGGCCCCTCGATCTCGCAGGCGGCCAGCGCCTCGCGCAGGCGGGCGAGGGCGGCCGGGCGGTCCGCGTCGTGGACGATCAGCTTGGCGATCATCGGGTCGTAGAAGATCGTCACCGTATCGCCTTCGACGACGCCCGAGTCGACGCGCACGTGCGCCGACGGCGGCGGCAGGCGCAGCCGGGTCAACCGCCCGGAACCGGGCAGGAAGCCGGCATCGGGATCCTCCGCGTACAGGCGCACCTCGATCGCGTGGCCGTGCTGGGCGACGGCGTCCTGGGCCAGCGGCAGCGGTTCGCCGGCGGCCACGCGCAGTTGCCATTCCACCAGGTCCAGCCCGGTGACCAGCTCGGTGACCGGATGCTCCACCTGCAACCGGGTGTTGATCTCCATGAAGAAGAACGCGTTGTTGCCGGCATCGGAACCGGTGCCTGGGCCCGCCGGATCGACGATGAACTCCACCGTGCCGGCGTTGACGTAATCGATGGCACGCGCGGCCAGCACCGCGGCCTCGCCCATCGCTGTGCGCAGCGCGGGCGTCAGGAACGGCGACGGCGATTCCTCCAGCACCTTCTGGTAGCGGCGCTGCGCCGAGCATTCGCGCTCGGCGAGGTGGATGACGTGGCCGTGGCGGTCGCCGAACACCTGGATCTCGATGTGCCGGGGCGACTCGATGTAGCGCTCCAGCAGCACCCGGTCGCGGCCGAAGGCGTTGCCGGCCTCGCGCTGGCAGCTTTCCAGGCTGGGCAGGAATTCCGCCGCGCTGCGCACGATGCGCATGCCCTTGCCGCCGCCGCCATGCGCGGCCTTGATCATCAGCGGATAGCCGATCCAGTCGGCTTCCCGCGCCAGCAGCGCCGGCGACTGGTCCTCGCCGGTGTAGCCGGGGACGACCGGCACGCCGGCGGCGGCCATCAGGTCCTTGGCGCCGGCCTTGCTGCCCATCCTGCGCATCGACGCCGATGGCGGGCCGATGAAGGCGAGGCCCGCGGCCTCGACCGCGTCGGCGAAGTCCGCGTTCTCGCTGAGGAAGCCGTAGCCGGGGTGGATCGCCTGGGCGCCGCTGGCGCGCGCGGCCTCGAGGATCGCGTCGCCGCGCAGGTACGAGTCCTGCGGCCGCGGCCCGCCGATCGGCCAGGCCTCGTCGGCCAGCCGCACGTGCTGCGCGTCGGCGTCGGCATCGGAGTACACCGCGACGGTGCGCACGCCCAGGCGCCGCGCGGTGCGGATGATCCGGCAGGCGATCTCGCCGCGGTTGGCGATCAGAATGGTGTCAAACATCGGATTTGGTCACGGATTGACGCGGATCAACGCGGATAAAGGCGGGAGAGGGGGAAGTGTAGATGCGCCGCTTGAACTGGGGCTTGGGGCCGAAGTTGAGCAGAAGGCCGACCGGGCGCCGCGTGGCTTTCAGGTAGTTGAGCAACTGCGCTTCGTGTGCGCCTGTGAGAGTGGAAACGGCTTTGATCTCGATGATGAGTCGGTCGTCGATTGCCAGGTCGGTGCGGAACTCGCCGACGATCGTGTCACGGTAGTACACGGCGACCGGCGCTTGCTGAAGCGCGACGATTCCGTCGTCCCGTAGCCGAAGGACCAGCGCGTTCTCGTAGACGCTCTCGAGGAAACCCGGGCCCAATGCGTTGTAGATGTCGTAGAACGCGCGCAGCACCCGGTCGGTCAGGTCGGAATGCAGCAACAGTCCGTGATCCGCGTCCATCCGCGTCAATCCGTGGCCGAATCTGCTCTCTCGACCCAAGTCGGGCTGCGTTTGCCGAGGAAGGCCGACAGGCCTTCCTGGCCTTCGGCCGAGATGCGCATCGCGGCGATCAGCGATGCGTTGTCGTGGTCGAGCTGGTCGCGGTCGGTCGCGGCCACGACCTCGCGCACGAGGCGCTTGGCGTCGGCCGCGGCGAACGGTCCGGCCTTCAGCAGCAAGGCGACCTGGCGGTCGACCGCGGCATCGAGCGCGTCGGCCTCGACGACCTCGTGCAACAGGCCCATGCGGTACGCCTGGGCGGCGTCGAACACCTCGGCGGTGGCGAACCAGCGCCGCGCGTTGCGCGCGCCGATCGCGGCGATGACGTAGGGCGAGATCACCGCCGGCAGCAGCCCGAGCCGGCTCTCGGTCAGGCCGAACTTCGCCGCGGGCACGCCGATGGCGATGTCGCAGCAGGCGACCAGGCCGACGCCGCCGCCGAACGCCGCGCCCTGGACGCGGGCGATCGTCGGTTTGGGCAGTTCGTCGAGCAGGCGCATCAGCCGGGCCAGCGCGAGCGCGTCCTCGCGGTTGTCGGCCTCGCTGGCATCGGCCATGCCGCGCATCCAGCCGATGTCCGCGCCGGCGCAGAACGAGGCACCGGCGCCTTCGAGCACCAGCACGCGGACCTGCGGGTCGTTGCCGACGTCCTGCAGCGCGGCGGTCAGGGCCGTGACCAGTCCGGCGTCGAAGGCATTGTGCAGGGCGCTGCGTTCCAGCCGCAGGCGGGCGACGGGGCCGGCGAGGGTGAGCGTCAGGGCATCGGACATGGCGGCGGCTGGCGGGTGGCGGGCGGCCATGATAGCGGGTTGCCCGGATGCCGCCGCCACGGGCGTACGGCGGCGGTCGCAGCCGGCGGGCGAATATTCTCAGCCGCTCAGTGACGGATGCCGCGCTTGACCGGCGCACGCGCCGGGCGCCGCATGTCGTTGGTCGGCGTGACCTCCACCGACAGCGAGAACGTGCGCTCGTCGCCGCCGAACAGCGCGCCGACACCGACCACGTGGCGGTTGATCTCCTTGCCGGTCTCGTCGCGGATCACCACGACCACCGCGTACTCCCACGCGCCACCCTCGTCGGGGTGGCGGATCTTGCCTTCGACATGCAGCGCGCTGGTGGTCTGCCGCGCCTTGACCGCGGCCGGGGAGGCGGCCTCGTCGAAGCGCAGGTAATGCATGCACGACGGACAGCGCGCCGCGCTTTTCAGGATCGTGGTCTTGCAGTGCGGACAGGTGCGCGTGGCACCTGCCGCACCGGCGCGGCTGCTCATGCTCAGGCGGCGTCGCTGGTCTTGTCGCCCTTGTCGCCACCGGTCTTGCCGGCGGACGCGGTCTTGACCTCGCCCCAGCCGCATTCGATGTGGCCGCGGATCTTCGAGCCGGCGGCGACGGTCAGCGAACCAGCCTTGAGGTCGCCGGTCAGCACCGCCGAGTCGCGCAGCTCGACCAGCGAGGCGGACTCGATGTTGCCCTCGAGCTCGCCCGAGACCAGCACCTTCTTCGCGCGCACGCCGCCGTTGAGCTTGGCGCCGTTCTCGATCGTCAGGTTGCCCTGCACGTTGACGTCGCCCTTGAACCTGCCGGCGATGCGGACGTCGCCGCTGCCTTCGATCTTGCCTTCGATGGTCAGGTCGGCGGCGATCACCGATTCTTTGGCTGCCGGTTCCGCGGCCTGGCGCGGGGTCGGCGCCTGGGCGTGCGTGACCGGCGCGAAATCCGCCACCGCCGGCGATGGTTCGCGTGCCGGTGCGGGGGGCGGCAGGTCGTTGGCGAAGCTCGGGGCGTCCTTCTTGGCGGTGCCGGACTGCGGGAAGATGGCCATGTCGCGCATTACCTCTCTTTGGGTCGGATCGTGTGTCGGTGACGGGACGGTTGCGGCGCCGGCGAAGGCGCGGCCGGCCGTTGCGCTGAAGCGGGGCCGGAGCCGCCGACACTAGCACGCCCATGGGGCATGGTGACTGTGACCGGTGCAGCGGAACCGGTGTCGTGCGGGCCTACATGCGGAACACGCCGAAGCGCGCCGGCGCGATCGGCGCATTGAGCGAGGCCGAGATCGCCAGGCCCAGCACGCGGCGGGTGTCGGCCGGGTCGATGATGCCGTCGTCCCACAGCCGCGCGGTGGCGTACCACGGGCTGCCCTGGGTCTCGTACTGGTCGCGGATCGGCGCCTTGAACGCTTCTTCCTCGTCCGTGCTCCAGCTCCCACCCTTCGCCTCGATACCGTCGCGGCGAACCGTGGCCAGCACGCTGGCGGCCTGCTCGCCGCCCATGACGCTGATGCGCGCGTTCGGCCACATCCACAGGAAGCGTGCCCCGTAGGCACGTCCGCACATCGCGTAGTTGCCGGCGCCGAAACTGCCGCCGATGACCACGGTGAACTTGGGCACCGACGAGCAGGCCACGGCGGTGACCATCTTGGCGCCGTCCTTGGCGATGCCGGCGTTCTCGTACTTCCTGCCGACCATGAAGCCGGTGATGTTCTGCAGGAACACCAGCGGGATCCCGCGCTGGTTGCACAGCTCGATGAAGTGCGCGCCCTTGAGCGCACTCTCCGAGAACAGGATCCCGTTGTTGGCGACGATGCCCACCGGATAGCCGTGGATGTGGGCGAAGCCGGTGACCAGGGTCTTGCCGTAGCGCGCCTTGAACTCCTGGAACTGGCTGCCGTCGACGATGCGGGCGATGACCTCGCGGATGTCGAACGGGCGCCGCGTGTCCTTCGGCACGATGCCGTACAGCTCCTCCGCCGGGTAGAGGGGTTCGGCCGGCGCGCGCAGCGCCACCGGCAGGGCCTTGCCACGGTTGAGGCTGGCGACGATGTCGCGCGCGATCTGCAGTGCGTGGCGGTCGTCCTCGGCGAAGTGGTCGGCCACGCCGGACACCGACGTATGCACGTCGGCACCGCCCAGCGCCTCGGCATCGACGACCTCGCCGGTGGCCGCCTTCACCAGTGGCGGCCCGCCGAGGAAGATCGTGCCCTGTTCGCGGACGATCACCGACTCGTCGCACATCGCCGGCACATAGGCGCCGCCGGCGGTGCAGCTGCCCATGACCACGGCGATCTGCGGGATGTTGTCCGCGCTCATCCGCGCCTGGTTGTAGAAGATCCGGCCGAAGTGCTCGCGGTCGGGGAACACCTCGTCCTGCAGCGGCAGGAAGGCGCCGCCCGAATCGACCAGGTAGACGCAGGGCAGGCGGTTCTCGCGGGCGACCTGCTGCGCGCGCAGGTGCTTCTTCACCGTCATCGGGAAGTAGGTGCCGCCCTTGACCGTGGCGTCGTTGGCGACGACCACCACCTCCAGCCCCTGCACCCGTCCGATGCCGGCGACGATGCCGGCCGCCGGCGCGCTGTCGTCGTACATGTCCTCGGCCGCCAGCGGCGCGATCTCCAGGAACGGCGAGCCTGGATCGAGCAGCGCGGTGATGCGCTCGCGCGCCGGCAGCTTGCCGCGCGCGATGTGCCGGGTGCGCGCCTGTTCGCCACCGCCGTCGGCGGCGCGCGCCAGGCGCCGGTGCAGTTCATCGACCAGTGCCCGGTGGTAGTCCACGTTGTCGAGGAAATCCCGGGCGCGCGGGTCGAGTTGCGAGGTCAGTGCCGGCATCCGGAGTCCACCCTGGAGGAAAGACGCCAAGGATACGGAAGCCGGGCGGGCCGCGCAGGCCGGCATGCAGCCGGAGACGCACCGTCCGCGCAGGCGGTGCGGCGCCCGACGGAAAGGTTCTGCGCCGATTCCCGGGGAGCCTCGATCGTAGGTCGGGGCAACGCCCCCGACGCCGGGATTTCCCATCAGCCCGGGTAGGCGGAGGCCACGCCAACCTCGCGAATCCGCAACGCCGCGCGCGTCGGCCGCATGGGGCCGATCAGCCAAAGGTCGAAGCGCGCGCTCTTTCCCGGGCATCGACGAGCCAACAAAAAAAGCCCGCCTTGCGGCGGGCCCTGGGAGAAGCTGCGGCGGGTCGACTCAGTTGTCGGCCTTTTCCTCGACGCGCTCGCCGGCCTTCTCGATCGCTTCGCCGGCACGCTGGGTCGCGCGACCGGTTGCGGCGGCGGCATCGCGCGCGGCGGCGTCGATCTTTTCGCCAGCCTCGGTTGCGGCGGCGTCGATCTTCTCGCCGGCTTCCGATGCGGCGGTGTCGGTGCGCTGGGCGGCATCCTTCGCGGCCTCGTCGGCCTTGCGCGCGGCCTCGGCAGCGGCGGCTTCGGCGTCGTGCACGGCAGCGGAGGTGCTGGCGGCAGCGGCATCGGCGCCTTCTTCGATGGCGTGGCCGGTTTCGTGGGCGGCATCGGAAATCGCGGCGCTGGCGCTATCGGCGGCGGCTGCGGCTTCGCTGCGCTCCTGTTCGGCGGTGGCGTCGTTCTGGTTGCCGCAGGCGGCAAGCGCCAGCACGGCGACAGCGGCGGCGGTGGTCAACTTGATGTTCATGCGGGGGCTCCTTTGCGGGATGGATGGAAGTGGGAATACGACTGTGACCGCCATCATGATGGCACGACCCGGGAAATGTGCAGGTGACGACTGCCGGCATCGTGCCGGCGACGGCGCGGCGGGTCGCCTGGTCGCCATTGGAACGCAGGCCGGAAACAAAGAAAAGCCGCCGGAGACCGGCGGCTTTCCAGTTTCACGCAATGGCCGAGGCCATCGAACGAATTACGGAGCGACTTCTTCCGCGGCGTCCGCAGCGTCCTCGGCAGCCTTCTCGGCATGCTCGGCAGCGTCGGCAGCGTGCTCGGCACCCTCGTGGGTGGTCGCGGCAGCGGCGTCGGCGGCGGCATCGGCAGCAGCGTCGGCAGCGGCAGCTGCGTCGTCAGCGGCGATCTGCGCGGTGTCGGCCACGGCCGGATCCGTCGTCTCGTCGGCGGCGATCTGCGCGTCGGCTGCGGCGTCAGCAGCGCCCTGAGCCGCGCTGTCAGCCTGCTCGGCGTTGCTGCATGCAGCCAGAGCAACACCCAGAGCCAGGGCAAGCAGAGCCTTGTTGATCGTCATTGTTGTCTTCCTCGTCTGAAAGTATGGGCAACGCGCTTGTTGCGCGCCGATGACATGATGACAAGCCGCGAACGGGTGTCAAGCGGGAGTGTGTGGAATTTCCGTAAAAAACACGTTAACCGAATTTCACGCCATTTCCACGGCAATTGCGGTCGCTTCGCCGCCACCTATGCACAAGGCCGCCACGCCGCGTTTTTTGCCGCGTGCCTTGAGCGCGTGGATCAGCGTCACGATGACACGCGCGCCACTGGCGCCGATCGGATGGCCGAGGGCCAGTGCGCCCCCATTCACGTTCAGGCGGTCGTGGGGGATGCCCAGATCCTTGATCGGCGCCATCGCGACGATGGCGAACGCCTCGTTGACCTCGAACAGGTCGACCTCGTCGACAGACCAGCCGGCCTTGTCGAGCACGTTGCGGATCGCGGTGACCGGCGCGGTGGTGAACCACTCCGGTTCCTGCGAGTGCCGGGCATGGGCGACCACCCGCGCCAGCGGCGCGAGGCCGCGTGCGCCGGCTTCGTCGGCGGAGGTCAGCACCAGCGCGGCGGCGCCGTCGGAGATGCTCGACGAGCTGGCCGCGGTCAGCAGCCCGTCCTTGCCGAAGGCGGCGCGCAGGGTGGGGATCTTGTCGACCTGGATGCGGCCCGGCGCTTCGTCGGTGTCGACGACCACCTCGCCCTTGCGGGTCTTGACCGTCACCGGCGCGATCTCGTCCTTGAACGCGCCGCTCTCGACCGCATGCCGGGCGCGCTTGGCGCTCTCGATCGAGTAGGCGTCCAGGTCCTCGCGGGTGAAGCCGTACTTGTTGGCGGCGGCGTCGCCGAACACGCCCATCGCCTTGCCGTCGTAGGGGTTGGTCAGGCCGTCCCAGGCCATGTGGTCGAGCATCTCGGCGCTGCCGTAGCGGATGCCCACGCGCGAGCCGTTGAGCAGGTGCGGTGCGTTGGTCATCGACTCCATGCCGCCGGCGACGACCACCTTCGCGCTGCCGGCCTTGATCAGGTCGGTCGCGTACATCACCGCCTGCATGCCCGAGCCGCAGACCTTGTTGATCGTCACGCAGCCGGCGGCGTCGGCGATGCCGGCCGCGCGCGCGGCCTGGCGTGCCGGGGCCTGGCCGAGGCCGGCCGGCAGCACGCAGCCGACGATCGCTTCGTCGACCTGGTCGCCGGCGATGCCGGACTGTTCGAGTGCGGCGGCGATCGCGGTCGCGCCGAGCGTGGGCGTGGGTACGCCGGTGAACTGGCCGAGCATGGAGCCGATGGCGGTGCGCTTGGCGCCGACGATGACGATGTCAGTCATGGGACGGGAACTCCGAAGGGTGGACTGCACAGGATGTTCGATTATCGCACCGGGGCCGGCCGAAGTCGCGGCGCGCATTCCGGGCCGGCCCCTCGCGTCGCCCCCGATGGCGGCACCGCGCGATTGCGGGTATAGAAGTGCCGGAGACAGGGGATGCCCGCGCATGCCGCCATGCGCACGAGACCTTAGAGAGGACAGAAACAATGATGGATCCGATGCCCGGGTGGAATGCCGCACGTGTCGCCAGACGCTCGACCCTGGCCTGCGCCCTGGCCGCCGCGCTCGTCGCCTGCGGCGGCGGCTCCGGCGGCGGCCTGCTGCTGCCGCCGCTGCCGGGCATCAACCCCGACCCGCCACCGACCGTGGTGTATCCGCCGGATCCGGCCTACAGCGGCCACCTGGCCGACACCAACGCCGAACCCGCGCACGCGGCGGGCCTGACCGGCAAGGGCGTGCGCATCGGTTTCCTCGACAGCGGCGTCAACCGCGACCATCCGGCGCTGCGCGACCGCGTGGTCGCCAATCTGACCTACATCAATCCGGCGACCAACAACCTGTCGGTCGACGATGTCGTCGGCCATGGCACGGCGGTCGCGCAGGCGGCGGCGGGCAAGCCGTTCGGCGCCTGGCCCGGCGGCATCGCCCAGGGCGCGGAGATCGTCTCGGCGCGGATCATCAGCGACACCCCGCCCGACGACGACGGCACGGGTGCCGGCAACGAGATCAACGGGCCGCTGGGTCTGGAACCGATCCATCGCGACCTGATGAACCGCGGCGTCAAGGTGATGAACAACTCCTGGGGCGGCCTGTACTGGACCAACCTCGGCGTGACCGCGCAGATCGCCGCCGAGTACCGGCCCTTCATCAACAGCCACGGCGGGCTGGTGGTGTTCGCCTCCGGCAATTCCGGCTTCGACGATCCCTCCGACACCGCGGCGCTGCCCAGCAAGGCGGGCAGCAACGGCTCCCGTCCGGCGGCCGATCTCGAACGCGGCTGGCTGACGGTGTCCGCGCTGGCGCGGGACAGCACCACGCAGCTGGCGGACTACTCCAATGCCTGCGGCGTGGCGATGCACTACTGCCTGGTCGCGCCCGGCACGGTGGTCGTCACCGGCGAGGACAATGCGCCGGACAAGCCCGAGTACTACCGCTATTCCGGCACCTCGCTGGCCGCCCCGCTGGTCTCGGGCACCGCGGCGCTGGTGTGGGAGGCATTTCCGTACTTCGACAACGACCTGGTGCGGCAGACCATCCTCGGCACCGCGACCGACATCGGCGCGCCGGGCGTCGACCCGGTGTTCGGCTACGGCCGGCTCGACGTCGGCAAGGCGGTACTGGGGCCGGCGAAGTTCGACTGGGGCGACGTGACCGCGAATTTCGCCAGCGGCACCTCCGTCTGGGGCAACGACATCACCGGTGCCGGCGGTCTGGTCAAGCGCGGCGGCGGCACCCTGCGGCTCGACGGCAACGCCGGCTTCGATGGCGCGACGCGCGCCGAAGGCGGCACGCTGGTGTTCGCTTCGTCGATCCCGGGCAGGGCGACGGTCGAGTCCGGCGCAACGCTGGAACTGCGCGGCGCGCGCGTCGGCGGCGATCTGCTCAACCGCGGCACGTTCTCGCTCGCCGGCAGCACGCTCACGCGCACCATCGACGGCAATTTCCAGCAGGCCAGCGGCGGCCGCTTCGCCTGGCAGGTCGGCTCGCCGCTGCAGGTCACCGGCACGGCGTCGCTGGCCGGCGAACTGCAGGTCGCCGGCATCGCCAGCGGCTATACGTGGCAGGCGCGCGAGACGGTACTGACCGCCGCCGGTGGCCGTAGTGGCACGTTCGACAGCCTGACCCAGGGGCCGGGCGTGCTGTTGACCGCGACCCTGGGCTACGACGCCGACAGCGCGTGGCTGGACATCAGCCGGCTGGAGGTGACCACGGCGGTGGCTTCGTTCGCCGGCGTCACCGCACAGTCGCTGTCGTCGGCTGAGCGCGTCGAGTCGGCGTTCACGCAGATCGACGGGCAGTCGGCGGTCGAGGACGGACCAATCGCCGACGGCTTCATCCGCGTCGCCGGCGAGTTGCAGCGGCTGCCGACCGAACTCCAGGCGCTGGCCGCGCTCGACAGCCTGTCGGGTGCGCTGCATGGCGCCGCGGTCAATGCGACGCTCGACCAGCTGGACATGTCGCGGCGCGCGGTCGGCTCGCGCTTCGGCGACCTGGCCGCGCTGGGCGCCGGCACCGGTGCGTGGAAGCAGACGCTGGGGCAGGGTGGCAGCGGCGGCTTCGCTGGCGGCGATTTCTCGGTCGACGGCTGGAGCATGGGACGCGACCAACTGCTGGCCGGCGGCCTTGTCGCGGGCGTGGCCTTCGGCGAACTGCGCGGCGACAGCCAGTTGCGCGGCAGCGCCGACCGCAGCCGCGACCGCCAGGCATTCGGCCAGCTGTATGCCGGCCGCATGCTCGGCAACGGCTATCTGATGGGGCAGTTGGGCAGCGGCCGTTTCGACCGCAGCCTGCAGCGCCAGCTGTTCGGCGGCGCCGAGGCGCAGGGCGTGGCGACGCAGTACTCGGGGCGCTACACCAGCGCCGCGGTCGAGGCCGGCTATCGCTGGCGGCTGGGCAACGGCGAGATCGCGCCGTATCTCGGCGCCGACCACGTGCGCCTGCGCAGTGACGGCTTCGAGGAGCTGGGAGGCAACGGCTTCGGCCTGCGTACCGCGGGCTGGGATGCGAGCCGCACCCAGGCGCTCGCCGGGCTGCGCGCCCGCTACGACGCGCCGTGGTTCTCGCTGCACGGCTACAGCGAATGGCAGCAGACCCTGGCCTCGAACGGATTCGACCTGCAGGCGAGCTTCACCGGCGTCGATGCCTGGGCACCGCTGGCGGGCCTGTCGCCGGCGCGGTCGGGCGGGGTGGCCGGTATCGGCGTCGAGTCCTGGCTGTCGCGCAACAGCCGCGTGGCGCTGGGCGTGGACCAGCGCTTCGGGCCGCGCGGCAGCGACCGCATGGTGTCGTTGCGGTTTGCGCAGGGATTCTGACGCGGCGCGATCTGTTGCCCTCACCCCACCGACCGCTTTGCGGTCGGTCCCCCCTCTCCCGCCTGTCTCTTTATCACATCTCGAAATCGCTGCCTTTCCCTTCTCCCGCAAGCGGGAGAAGGTGGCGCGAAGCGCCGGATGAGGGCGATTTTTGCGTCTTCTGCACGCCCCCGTCCGTCCTTCGGGCACCTTCCATCCGTAAAGGGCGCAATGCCCCACGCGCGGGGGGAAGCGAAAATCCCTATTCAGGAGATGTGGTAAAGAGACAGCCTCTCTCTCGAGGCGGGCGAGGGGCATCGGTCGCGGCCTTTGGCCGCGGCTACTTGTCTTGGAACAGTTCGCGTCCGATCAGCATGCGCCGGATCTCGTTGGTGCCGGCGCCGATCTCGTAGAGCTTGGCGTCGCGCAGCAGGCGGCCGGTCGGGTACTCGTTGATGTAGCCGTTGCCGCCGAGGGTCTGGATCGCCTCCAGTGCGACCCGCACCGCCGATTCCGATGCGTGCAGCAGGCAGCTGGCGGCATCGACGCGCGAGTTGCGGCCGTCGTCGTAGTCGCGGGCGATCTGGTAGGCGAACGCGCGACTGGACTGCAACGCGGTGTACATGTCGGCAATCTTGGCCTGCATGATGCCGAACGTGCCGATGGCCGCGTCGAACTGGCGGCGCTCGCGCACGTAGGGCAGGGCGATGTCGAGTGCGGCCTGCATCAGGCCCAGCGGGCCGCCGCTGAGCACCAGGCGCTCGGTGTTGAGGCCGCGCATCAGCACACGCACGCCCTGGTGGACCTCGCCGAGCACGTTCCCGGCCGGGATCTCGCAGTCCTCGAACACCAGCTCGCAGGTGTTGGAGCCGCGCATGCCGAGCTTGTCGAGCTTCTGCGCGGTGCGGAAACCGGGCATGCCCTTCTCGACCAGGAACGCGGTCATGCACTGGCTGCCCGCGTCCCTGCCGGCGGTGCGCATGTAGACGATCAGCACGTCGGCCTCGGGGCCGTTGGTGATCCACATCTTGTTGCCGTTGGCGATCCAGACGTCGCCGCGGCGCTCGGCCCGGCACGCCATCGAACCGACCACGTCCGAGCCCGCGCCCGGCTCGCTCATCGCCAGCGCGCCCTTCCACTCGCCGCTGCACAGCCTGGGCAGGTACTTCGCGCGCTGCGCGTCGTTGCCGTTGGCGTACAGGTTGGACACGCACAGGTTGGAATGCGCGCCGTAGCTGAGCCCGACCGAACCGGACGCACGCGAGACTTCCTCCATCGCGACCAGGTGCGCGAGGTAGCCCATGTCGCTGCCGCCGTATTCGCCGGGCACGGTCATGCCGAGCAGGCCCAGTTCGCCGAGTTTCGGCCACAGGTCCTGCGGAAAGGCATTGTCGTGGTCGATCGACGCGGCCCGCGGCGCGATCTCGGCATCGGCGAAGCGGCGCACCGCGTCACGCAGCGCGTCGATGTCTTCGCCCAGGGAAAATGCGCGCATGCAGACTCCAGTGCCGGAAGCGGGCGCGCATTGTAGTACGGCCGCCGCGACGCGCCCCCGGGGTGGCGTCGCGGCGTGCCGGGGATGGATCAGTGCTGCACTGCAGCGTGGATCAGCGGGCGGCCGTTGAGCGGCTGGACCACGCGGTTGTTGCGGCTGTAGCGCTTCTCGAAGCCGTGGATCTGCTCGGCCGATAGCGTCACCGGCTGGTCGAGCACGTACCACTCGACGTTCTCGGTCAGCGGCGGCGTGGTCAGCGAACCGAGGTAGTGGTGGTAGCTCCTCACCGACGGCAGCATCGCGGCGATGTCCTCGTGTTCGATCTCGCCCTCGTCGGCATCGGCAAGCGCTTCGAGCACTTCGCCGGCCATCTTGTTGGGGGCGCCTTCGCGGTACATCACGCCGACCACGGCCAGGCGGCCGTCCTTCGCGCGGAACACGTAGTGGCCTTCGAGCGGGAAGCTCTCGCCGTCGATGGTGTGCTCGCTGGCGGCATGGAAGTGGATCTGCGCCAGTTCGAAATGCCGGCCGCGGATCAAGGCGTCGGGACCCTGGACCTCGATCTCGACCGCGTGGCCGTTGTCGACGACCTTCAGGCCGGCCGCCTCGGTGTTGCGGAAGACGATGTCGTGGGTTTCATCGGGATCGGCAGGCTCGGCCAGGCTGGTCTGGATGTCGATCGGGGACTGCGACTGGTCGTGTACTGATTGCCAGCTCTGCTGGTTGCTGTAGTCGAGTTGCTGCGCGGAAAGCGGGACGGCGGAACACGCCGCCGTCACGGCGAGCGCGAGGGCGAGGTTGCGGAACATGGTGGGGACCTTTCAGAGGATGGATGACACCGGATAACGATACGCCTGTGCCGGCGATTGTTGAAACCGTTTTCATCGCCGGGGCAGGGTGCACGCATCGCCCTTTCGCGCCCATTCATGTTTGTGGTTGCGGCGTCGCGCCGGTGCGCGGCCTCGTCCCCGGCTCGCGTGCCGGATGGTGGGGCCCGACGCTGTCGCGCCGGGCCCGCGTCGACCCGCAGGGGTCAGGCGCCGCGGACGCGGCCCTGGAAGCGCGGCGCGGCGCGGCCCAGCGGCAGCTTCAGCTTGCCGATGGTCTCGATGCGCTCCTCGGCGAGGCGGTCGGCCGCGCGGTAGGTCGGGATGCCGTCGCGCTCGGCGATCTCGAAGATGCGCGTGAGGTTGTGGTAGATCGTGCGCATCATCCGCATCGCGCGCTCGCGGTTGTAGCCGTCGATCTCCAGCGACACGTTCATCACGCCGCCGGCGTTGACCGCATAGTCGGGGGCGTACAGCAGGCCGCGCTTCTCGACCTCGTCGCCGATCGCGTTGGTCGCCAGCTGGTTGTTGGCGGCGCCGCAGATGATCTTCGCCTTCAGGCGCGGCAGGGTCTGCTCGTTGACGGTGCCGCCCAGCGCGCACGGCGAGTAGACGTCCGCGTCGACGTCGTAGATCTCGTCCAGGCCGACGGCCTCGGCGCCGTACTCGCTGACCGCGCGGTCGACGCGCGCCTTGTTGATGTCGGTGACGAAGATCTTCGCGCCGCGCTCCTTGAGCAGTTTCACGAACTCCATGCCGACATGGCCCAGGCCCTGCACCGCGTAGCTGTAGTTGCCGACCTCCTCGTTGCCGAACTTGCGGTTCAGCGCGGCCAGCAGGCCCTGCAGCGTGCCGTAGGCGGTAAACGGCGACGGGTCGCCGGAGCCGCCGTGGACCTGGTGCACGCCGGTGACGTACTGGGTCTCGCGGTAGACGAATTCCATGTCGTTGACGTCGATGCCGACGTCCTCGGCGGTGATGTAGCGACCGCCCAGCGACTCGACGAACTGGCCGAACGCGCGGAACAGGCCCTCGGACTTGTCGGTCGCCGGGTCGCCGATGATCACCGCCTTGCCGCCGCCGATGTTGAGGCCGGCGACCGCGTTCTTGTAGGTCATGCCGCGCGACAGGCGCAGCACGTCGTTGAGCGCTTCCTGCTCCGAGGCGTACGGCCACATGCGGGTGCCGCCCAGCGCCGGACCCAGCACGGTGTTGTGGATGGCGATGATCGCCTTCAGGCCGACGTCCTTGTTGTGGCAGAACACGACCTGCTCGTGGCCGTAGGTGTCGAGGTGCTCGAAAATCATTCAAAACTCCGTCGCGGGCGGATGCCCGGGCGTCTGGTGGCGGAAAGCGGCGAGGGGGCTTGCGGGGCGGTCGGTGGACCGCGTGTTCCGGCAGGGGCCGCGGCGGGATGGGAGAAGGCGCGCATTTTACGCCGGTCCCCGCGTAATCGGTTGAAATCGCAACCAATTGTCCGGCGGCCCGTGCCGGCTCAATGACTTGCGTCGCTGAATGCGTGGGCCTGCCACGGACGCGGCCTGTCGTGCCCCGCCCCGGGGCGGGGCCGGGGCCGACACCTCGCTGCGCTCACAGCTGCGATTCGATCGGCAGCCAGCGCAACGTCCCGGCGACGAAGCGCTGCCACCAGGTGCTGTCGGGTTCGTGGTCGTAGGCCACTGGCGGCGTGCGTGCGCGGTCGAGCCAGCGCAGGTCGCCGTCGCCGTTGAGATACAGCCAGTAGCTCATGTCGTCGCCGGCCAGGTGCAGGAACTCGTCGCGCAGCGCCGCGCCCAGCGCCGGATCGTCGAACAGCACGCCCATCTCGGTGTTGAGGTTGGCCGAACGCGGATCGAGGTTGAACGAGCCGATGAAGCCGCGTGTGCCGTCGACCAGCACCGCCTTGGTATGCAGGCTGGCGCCGCTGCTGCCGAACAGGCTGCTCTCGGCCTTGAAATCACTCTGGTTGCGGATCTCCAGCAGGTTGACGCCGTTCTCCAGCAGCGTCCTGCGGTAGCGCGCGTAGCCGCTGTGCACGGCGGCCACGTCGTTGGCCGCCAGCGAGTTGGTGATCACCGAGACATGCACGCCGCTGCGCGCGAGCCGAGACAGGTCGTCGGTGCCGGTGCGGCCGGGGACGAAATAGGGCGAGATCAGCAGCGCGGTGCGGTCGGCACTGGTGACTTCCCGCATCAGGTGTTCGACCAGCCAGTTCCCGCGGTCGTCGCCGCGCCATTTGACCGGTGGATCGGACAGGATGCGGATGCCGTCGCTCCAGATCGGCGTCAGTTCCTGCGAGAAGTAGCGGCGCACGCTCGGCGACAGGTCCACGGCATCGAGGAAGCGGCGCGCCTCGGGCGTGGCCGATTCCTGCTGGATCCGGGTCAGCACCTCGCGGATGGTCGCCTTCGACTTGCGGTTGAGGCCGGCGATCGGAATCGCCGCCTCGCTGTTCCAGAAGTCGTCGAAGATGCGGTTGGCGTCGTTGACCGCCGGGCCGAACAGCAGCACGTCGAGGTCGTGGAAGTTGAACTCCTCGGCGGCGCTGAAGTACTCGCCACCGATGTTGCGGCCGCCGACCACGGCGACGCGGCCGTCGGCGATCCACGCCTTGTTGTGCATGCGGTGGTTCACGCCCCAGGCGCGCTGCACCATCTCCAGCACGCGCAGCAGCCCGGTGCGGTTGCGGAACGGGTTGTAGACCCGCAGCTCGATGTTGGGGTGCGAGTCCATCGCCAGCAGCGTGGCGTCCATCTCGCCGATGCCGATGTCGTCGAGCAGGATGCGCACGCGGACCCCGCGCTCGGCGGCCTGCCAGGCCTCGTTGGCCAGCATCCGCCCGGTCAGGTCGTCGTTCCAGATGTAGTACTGCAGGTCGAGGCTGCGACCGGCCTGGCGCGCCGAGATCGCGCGCGCCGCATAGGCGTCGATGCCGTCGGCCAGCAGGATCGCGCCGGTCATGTCCGGATGGCGGTCGAGCAGCGGATGCACTTCCCGGTCGAGCGCGGTGGTGGCGTCGTCGATCGCCAGCACCCGGCTCGGCAGCCCGGTTGCCGGCGGCATCAGCCGGTCGGCGAGGAACACGCTGCTGACCGCCATCACCAGCAGCGTGAACAGACCCCAGGCGACGATCTTCTTGGCGCGTTTCTTCATGGAGGCAAGGAACCGTTGCTGCGGCGGGGAACAGGGCCGACGGATTCTGACAGCCTTCGATCGCCCGGCGGAGGATCGCGATCCCGTTAGGATCGCAGAACCGGCGTCGCGGCGCGCCGCTGCGTGGCTGCGATCCGCGATCGCCGCGGTGCGGTCAGCCGCGCAGCGCCGTGTCGCGGTACTGCAGCGGCACCCGCTTGACCCCGCACAGCAGGCGGTATGCGCTGGTATGGCTGTGGGCGACGACGTCGCCGGCCGCGACCTCGCTGCCCCACAGTTCGACGCGGCTGCCGACGCCGGCGCCGGCATGGTCGCTCAGGTCGACGGTCAGCATGTCCATCGAGACCCGGCCGATCAGCCGGCCGGGCCGGCCGTCGACGGCCACCGGCGTACCGGTCGCGGCGAACTGCGGATAGCCGTCGGCATAGCCCATCGCGACCACGCCGACGCGGGTCGGGCGCTCGGAGACGAAGATGCCGCCGTAGCCGACCGGTTCGCCGGCCGGCAGGTCGCGGACCGCGATGACCCGCGACTCCAGCGTCATCACCGGCCGCAGCGGCGGGTGCGCCGGCCGTGTCGCCGGATCGCCCGCGAATGGCGACACACCGTAGAGCATCAGCCCTGCGCGCGCCCAGTCGCCGCGCGCCTCGGGCCAGCCGAGCAGCGCAGGCGAGTTGCACAGGCTGGTCTCGCCCGGCAGGCCGGCGGTCGCGGCGTCGAAGGCGTCGAGCTGCTCGCGGGTACGGTTCTGCCCGGGTTCGTCGGCGCGGGCGAAGTGGGTCATCTTCACCAGCCGGCCGACCTGCGGCATCGCCCGCAGCCGTTGCCAGGTGGCGGCGTAGTCGCCGGCGTCGATGCCGACCCGGTGCATCCCGGAATCGAGCTTGAGCCAGACGTCCAGCGGCTGCGCGGGGTTCGCGCGTGCCAGCGCCTCGACCTGCCACGGCGCGTGGACCACGGTCCACAGCGCATGCTCGGCGAGCAGCGGCAGTTCGTCGGCGGCGAGAAAACCCTCCAGCAGCAGGATCGGCGCGCGGATGCCGGCCTCGCGCAGCGCCAGGGCTTCTTCCAGGAACGCCACCGCGAAGCCGTCCGCGTCGTCCTGCAATGCGGCCGCGCAGCGCACGGCGCCGTGGCCGTAGGCATCGGCCTTGACCACCGCCAGCGCGCGGCCGCCACCGAGGCGCTGCGCCAGCCGGTAGTTGTGGCGCAGGGCGTCGAGGTCGATCAGGGCACGGGCGGGGCGCATCGGCAGGACACTCGGGCGGACGGACGGCGACCGCTTCTCAGCGTGCCATTGTCGCCGCAGGCACGGCGTCGGTGTGCAGCGGCGGCGCGGGACTGCGACGCCTGCGCGCATAGCGCGAGATGTCGAGCCCTTCGCCGGAAATGGCGGTCGGGCGCGCGGCGATCAGGTCGGCGAGGTAGCGCCCCGAGCCGCAGGCCATGGTCCAGCCCAGCGTGCCGTGGCCCGTATTGAGGAACAGGTTGCGGTAGCCGGTGGCGCCGACCACCGGCGTGCCGTCGGGCGTGGCCGGGCGCAGGCCGGTCCAGAATTCCGCGCTGGCGACGTCGCCACCGGCCGGGTACAGGTCGCCGACGACCTTCTCCAGGGTGGCGCGGCGGCGCGGATCCAGGCGCAGGTCGAAGCCGGCGACCTCGGCCATGCCGCCGACCCGGATGCGGTTGTCGAAGCGGGTGATGGCGACCTTGTAGGTCTCGTCGAGCACGGTGGAATGCGGTGCCATCGCCGGGTCGCGGATCGGGATCGTCAGCGAATAGCCCTTCAGCGGATACACCGGCAGGCGCAGGCCCAGCGGCCGCAGCAGCGCCGGCGACCAGCTGCCGAGCGCGACCACGTAGCGGTCGGCGGTTTCGACGCGGCCATCGATGCGGACCCCGGCGATGCGGTCGCCGATGCCGTGGATGTGGTCGATCGTCGCGCCCTGGCGGAACTCGACGCCGGCCGCGCGCGCCATCTCCGCCAGGCGCTCGGTGAACAGCCGGCAGTCGCCGGTCTGGTCGCCGGGCAGGCGCAGCGCGCCGGCCAGCCGGTCGGCGACGCCGGCCAGCGCCGGCTCGACCCGGGCGATGCCGGCGCGGTCGAGCAGTTCGTAGGGGACGCCGCTGCGCTCGAGCACGGCGATGTCGCGCGCGGCGTGGTCGAGCTGCGACTGGCTGCGGAACAGCTGGGTGGTGCCGAGGCAGCGGCCCTCGTAGTCGATGCCGGTCTCGGCGCGCAGCGCATCGAGGCAATCGCGGCTGTACTCGGCCAGGCGGACCATGCGCGCCTTGTTGACCGCATAGCGGGCGGCCGTGCAGTTGCGCAGCATCTGCGCCAGCCACAGGTACTGCTGCGGGTCGCGGGTCAGCCGGATCGCCAGCGGCGCATGGGTCTGGAACAGCCAGCGCAGGGCCTTCAGCGGCACGCCGGGCGCGGCCCACGGCGAGGCGTAGCCGGGCGAGATCTGGCCGGCGTTGGCATGGCTGGTGGCGCTGGCCGGCGAGGCCTCGCGGTCGACCACGGTGACCTCGAAACCGGCGCGCGCCAGGTACCACGCGCTGGTCACGCCGATCACGCCACTGCCCAGGACAAGAACACGCATCGTCGCCGCTCCGCAAGAGTTTCCACTGGACAGGCCGACGGCAGCCGTGGAATGCAGGCAGTATATGGACAATCAGGCAGTTGTTTTTTCCGTTTTTATCGATTCTGATGGCGGAAATCTGCTGCCTTTCCTCTCCGGACGGAAAAAACCATGTCCACCGCCAGCACGCGGGCCCGCGGCCTCGACCGCATCGACCGCCAGATCCTGCGCATCCTGCAGCAGGAGGGGCGGATCTCGTTCACCGAGCTGGGCGAGCGGGTCGGCCTGTCGACCACGCCGTGCACCGAGCGCGTGCGCCGGCTCGAGCGCGACGGCGTGATCCAGGGCTACCACGCGCGGCTCGATCCGCAGCGGCTCAGCGCCGGGCTGCTGGTGTTCGTGCAGATCGGCCTGGCCTACAAGTCTGGCGACATCTTCGAGGAGTTCCGGCGTGCCGCACTGAAGCTGCCCAACGTGCTGGAATGCCACCTGATGTCGGGCGATTTCGACTACCTGATCAAGGCGCGGATCCCGGAGATGGCCTCGTATCGCGAGCTGCTTGGCAGCAGCCTGCTGACCCTGCCGCACGTGCGCGAATCGCGCAGCTACATCGTCATGGAGGAGGTCAAGGAGACGCTGGCGCTGGCGATTCCGGACTAGCGGCTGCCTCGATTGCCGGGGCAGACCCGTCTTCGATTCGCGTTCGGGCCGGCGGGCGAACACACCCGCGCGCCGCCCGCGTGCCGCAGCCTGTGACGGTGGTCGCGCCGGCTGCGACCGCGACGTCGGATGCTGGCGTCTGGCGCCCTGCCTGCGGTTGGATGCCAATGGTGCTCGTGCGCCGGCGGACGACCGGGGGCACGACACCATTTGCGTTGGAGACAGGGCGCCCGGCACACGGGAGACGGCACAGGAGCGATCACGATGGCGACCAGGAAGACCGGGACGCGACGCGCGTCCACGCGCGCGGAGACACCGCGGCTGTTCGATGCGCGGCCGGACACGGCCGATTTCCGCGACCGCATGTTCGAGCCGACGCTGGTCGACGTGCCGGCCGAAGTGCCGCTGGCACGGTTCAAGGCACTGAAGGTGCCGGTCCTCGACCAGGGCAGCGAGGGTGCCTGCACGGCGTACGGACTGGCGACGGTCGCGCATGCGCTGCTGCGGCGGCGCCGGCCCGAGCCGGTCACCGCGCGGGTCAGTACCCGCATGCTCTACGACATGGCGCGCCGCTACGACGAGTGGGAGGGCGAGGACTACGACGGTTCCAGCTGCCGCGGCGCGATGAAGGGCTGGCACCGGCACGGAGTCTGCGCCGAGGAATGCTGGCCGGACGTGCCCGGGCCGCTGCACGAGGTCTACGACGAGACCCGTGCCCGCGCCGCGCAGGAACACCCGCTCGGCGCCTACTACCGGGTCAACCACAAGGATCTCGTGGCGATGCACGCGGCGTTCGCCGAGGTCGGCGTGCTGTATGCGTCCAGCGCGGTGCACGCGGACTGGCTGGACCCGCCGGCCTCCGGCGTCATCGCCTGGAACGAACAGCCGGTCGCCGGCTATCACGCCTATGCGATCGTCGGCTACGACCGCGACGGTTTCTGGCTGCAGAACGCCTGGGGCACCGGCTGGGGCCGGCGCGGATTCGGCTGGGTCAGCTACGACGAATGGCTGCAGCGCGGTACCGACGTCTGGGTCGCGCGGCTGGCGGTGCCGGTCCGGCTGCAGCGGGTGCAGGGCGTGGCGGCCAGCAATTCGAGCCTGGCCCGGCAGTCGAACAGCTATGCGCAGGCCGATCTGCGGCCGCACGTGGTCAGCCTCGGCAACGATGGCCGGCTGCGCACCACCGGCCGCTTCGGCACCGGCCAGGACGATGTGCGCAACCTGGTCCGCGACGATCTGCCGCGGATCACACGCGACTGGCCGAAGAAGCGGATCATGCTGTACGCGCACGGCGGACTGGTGCCGGAGCAGGCCGCGATCCAGCGCGTCGCCGATTTCCGCGAGCTGCTGCTGCCCAGGCAGGTGTATCCCCTGTGCTTCGTGTGGAAGACCGATTTCTGGAGCACGCTCGGCAACATCCTGCGCGACGCGGTGCGCCCGCGCACCGAGGGTTTGATGGACCGCGCCAAGGGCATGCTGCTCGACCGCATCGACGACACCATCGAGCCGCTGGCGCGGGCGCTCGGCGGCAAGGCGATGTGGGACGAGATGAAGGAGAACGCGCTGCTGTCGACCACCGCGGTGCGCCGCGACGGCGAGCAGCTGGTCGAGGCCGGCGGCGCGGCCCAGGTCGCGCGGCTGCTCGGCGAATGGATGCGCGCCGACCCCGATGTCGAGCTGCACCGCGTCGGCCACAGCGCCGGCTCGATCCTGCTGGCGCCGCTGGTGCAGCTGTTGACCAGCGACGGCCCGGTGGAGGACGGGCCCGCGGCCGGCATGCAGGGACTGGGCCTGCCGGTGCACAGCCTGCAGCTGTGGGCGCCGGCGATGACGATGGCGCTGTTCGACCGCAGCATCGCGCCCGCGCTGGCGGACGGGCGCATCCGCCATGGCGCGCTGTTCACCCTGACCGACCGTGCCGAACAGGACGACCATTGCGCCCGCGTCTACAACAAGTCGCTGCTGTACCTGGTCGCGCACGCGTTCGAGGAGAAGGCGCGCAGCTGGATCCGCAGCGACCAGCGCAACGGCACGCCGCTGCTGGGCATGGCGCGCTTCGTCGACGCGCATCCGGGGCTGGCGAAACTGATCGGCGACGGCCGGCTCGACTGGATCGCCGCGCCCGTGGCCGCCACGGCCGTCCACGACGCCGACGCCAGCGGCGCGACCGCGCACGGCGATTTCGACGACGACCCGGCGACGCTGCAGGCGACGCTGTGCCGGATGCTCGGCCAGCGCAGCACCGATGCGCCGGTGCAGATCCACCGCTCCGCATCGGGCCTGCAGGACTGCCGCGAGCGCCTGCGCGAGGCGATGACGCGCGAAGGCGCGATGGCCGGATAGCGCGGTTCCCGGATGCCCGCGTCCGTCATCGCCTCCGCACGGCGCCTGTGCCCGCGGCGCGGTCAGGCGGTCCGCAGGAACGCGATCAGCAGCGCGCCGCCGGCCATCAGGTTGCTGATCACGATGCCGCTGCTGCCGAAGGTCAGGCGATACAGCAATGCGCGACGCGACGCGCCTTCGGGGTTGCGCTCGGCGTCGCGTGCGAGCAGCGGGTTCATCAGCCGCGGCAGGCTGGTCAGCAGGGGGTAGTTGTAGACCGCCAGGATCAGGAGTCCCGAGCCGAGGATCCAACCCGGCGACAGCGCGCCGGCGCCGGCGGCGAACCCCATGCCGAAGGCGATGACCAGCACCACCAGCGACCCCCAGACGAACCAGCGGTCGTAGAGTTCCAGGATCGCGCGGCGTTCGGCATCGGTGTCGGCATAGCGGGCCAGCATCCTGCGGCACGCCCATACCGTCAGGCTGCCGAACACCAGGCCGGCACCGACCGCCCCGGCCGCGCCCGCGGTGCCGCCGAACAGCGCCTTGCCGGCCATGCCGCCACTCATCGCGCTGCCGGCCGTGCCGCCGGCGACGCCCGCGGCCAGCGCCGGTTTGGTGATCGTGCCCAGTGCCGCGGTCACTACCAGCGCAAACGCGCTGCCCGGCGCGGAGCCTTCGGCGAACTCGCGGAAGCGGGCGACCAGGTCCTCGCGCAGGCTGCGGCGCGCACGCGACAGGCGCTTGCGCACGGCCGCGTCCGACAGGCCCAGCAGCGCGGCGACCTGCTTCGAGTTGCCGCCCTCGCGGTAGTACAGCAACAGCACCTCGCGGCTGTCGTCGGGCAGTTCGGAGATCAGGTCCGCCGCGACGCGGCCGGTCTCGTCGTCGATGATCCGCTGCATCGGGCACGCGTCGGGATCCGCGGCCTGGGCGATGGCGATCTCGGCCGCCTCGCCGGCGACGAGGCGCCCGCGGCGTGCGCGCAGGTGGTCGCGGGCGAGGTTGCGGGTGATCTGCCGCAGCCACGGCAGGAAGCTGGTGGCGTTGTGCAGCCGGTGCAGTTGCTGCCAAGCCTTGAGATAGGCCTCCTGGGCGATGTCCTGGCTGGCCTGCACGTCGCGGGTGATCGCCAGCGCGATCGCGGTGGTCGTGTTCTGGCTCAGGGTGACGATGCGCCCGTACGCGGCCTGGTCGCCGCCGCGGGCGGCGGGCAGTTCGCGGTGGATGCGCTGCGCGAGGGTCGGTTCGGCGACGGCGGCGTGCATGGCGGCGGTTCCGGCTGTGGACTCAGCATGCCAGACGCGGGCGGGGCGACGGATGTGACCGGTGTGTCCGCTCCCGTGTGATTGCGCCTGGCTCTACCGGACGGGCCTGTCGTCCGGCAACAGCAGCCAGTCGCGTCCCTCGCGGCGCACGTCCAGGGTGCGCGTGGACGGCGGCGTGCCGCCGTCGCCGGTCACGACATCGACGGTGCCCACGCCCGAGCCGTCGGTGCGGTAGTTGTCGACCGCCAGCGTGGTCGCGGCGCCGGTGCCGGCCGCGCAATCGGACACGGCGCGCAGGTCCGCACGGGCCGCCTGCAGGCGCGCCAGCAGCGCCGGCGCCGGATCCGCGTCATCGACCGCGACGCAGACCGGACCGTCGATCGCGGCGAGTTCCGCGCCGAGCACGGTCTCGGCCAGTGCGGCCGGCACCGCGATCCGGTGCACGCTGGCCTCGACCGTCGGCGGCACCATGTCGAGGTCGGGCGCGACCGGGGTGGCGGCGGCCGGCGCCGGTGCGTCGTCGCCCTGCCAGAGCCGCGGCAGGTAGACCAGGCCGATCACCACGACCGCGCTCCCGAGCAGGACGTAACGGATCTTCGCTGCGCGGCTGAGCCGGCGCTTCGGCGGGACGCTGTCGGCTGCGAATACCACGTCGGCCTGCGGCAGGTAGCCCTGCCGGGACGGCAGCGACTGCAGCAGGCCCGCGCCGCGCAGCAGTTCGCGCGCCTGCGGCTGCTGGTCGGAACGCACCACCCAGACCGCCGGCCGGTCGCCGGTCGGCGTGTCGCGGTAGCTGAAGTTGCCGCGCCGGTTGCCCTTGTACGAGCGGCCGTTGGTGATCTGCACCTCGATGCCGGCCTCGCGCAGCAGGTTGGCCACGCCCTCGACGTTTTCCAGCCGCGCGCTGCTGAAGACCTGACGCATGCGCTCAGCGTTCCGGCTGCGCGGCGGCGTCGGCCACGCGGATCATGCCTTCCTGCGCGGTGCTGGCGACCAGGCGTCCGGCGCGGTCGAAGATCTGGCCGCGGGCGAGGCCACGCGCGTCCTGCGCACTGGGGCTGTCGATCGCGTACAGCAGCCAGTCGTCGACCCGGAACGGGCGATGGAACCACAGCGCGTGGTCGAGCGAGGCCATCTGCACGTTCGGCTGGTAGTAGCTGATGCCATGCGGGAAGGTCGCGGTGCCTAGCAGGTGGAAGTCCGAGGCGTAGGCCAGCAGCGCGCGATGCAGTTCCGGCGCGTCGCCGACCGGATCCGACAGGCGGAACCAGACCTGGTGGAACGGCGGGCGCTTGCTGGGGTTGAGCTCGTCGCGCGGGCTTTCGCCGGGCATGACGACGTGGCGGAACTCGAACGGGCCGGTGCGGTCGAGCCAGCGCCGCACCTTGGCCGGCAGCTTCGCCAGCACCGGGGCGGGCAGCGGGTCCTGCGGTGCGATGTCCTCCGGCGCAGGCACTTCGGGCATCGCCGGCTGGTGCTCGGCGCCGGTTTCCGGGGCCTGGAACGAGGCCGCGCAGAAGAAGATCACCTTGCCGTGCTGGATCGCGGTGACCCGGCGCACCGAGAAGCTGCCGCCGTCGCGGGTGCGGTCGACGTCGTAGACGATCGGTGCGTCGACGTTGCCGGCGCGCAGGAAATACGCGTGCAGCGAATGCGCCGGCCGTGGCGTGGTCATCGTCGCCTGCGCGGCCGACAGCGCCTGGCCCAGTACCTGGCCGCCGAACACGTACTTGGTGCCGATGTCGCGGCTCTGTCCACGGAACAGGTTGTCCTCCAGCCGCTCCAGCGACAGCAGGTCGATCAGTTCGGACACGGGAGGAGTCATGGCAGGAGGCGGAAGCTGGGGGAGGAGGGCGGCGCGGGCCGGCCGGCGATTATAGAAGGCTGGCCCTGAAGGGCGCGGATCGCGCGTTCCGGCGCTTGGGGCATGGAAACATCGGAGCGCAACGCGGCCGGGTGCGCGCGATGACTGCGATGTCTCCGGGCCGGCGGCGGAGCGTCCTCGGGGAAGGCGAACCCCCCGGGCGCCGGGGGCGTGGCCCCGACCTACCGCGCATCGCGGCCCCGGGTCGGGCCGACGCGCCTGACGCATGCGCCGCGGGGACGCCGTTTCAGGGAATGCGCCGCAGCGCAGTGGCGGCGAGCACGCGCGGCCACGGGAACAGGGGACCGGGATCGCGCTTGCGCGGCACGCGCAGCGCGGGGTCGTCGCTGGCCGGCACGCGTTCCCGGTCCAGGTCCTCGTGTCCGGCGATGGTGTGCAGGTTCGGCAGCGTCGCCTGCAGATGTCCGAGCAGTGCGACCAGCGCGTCGACCTGCGGGTCCGGGTAGGCCTCGTCCATCGCCTGGTGGCGCGAGTCGAGCCAGTGCGGGAACCGGCCGCGGTTGACCAGTTCGATGCCGACCGCATGCGCGTTGTGGCCACGCACGTGGTGTGCGACGCGGGTCGCCGGCACGTACTCGACGATGCGGCCGTCGCGGTCGAGGTACCAGTGGCCGCTGTTGCCGGTGCCCGCCTGCGGGTACAGGACGCGCTCGCCGTATTCGCGCGCCGTGGCCAGGTCCGGCAGCTCGGTGCAGTGGATCACGACGAGGTCGATGCCGGCCGCATCGCGCGTGTCCAGGCGGTCCACGTAGGGCAGCGGCTGCCGCTCGATCTGCGGCGTGGACATGGGGTCGGACATGGCCCGGATGCTAGCATTCGCGGATGAGGAATCCGCCGCCAGACTCCGCGCTGCATGCCCTGATGACGCAGTTTCCGCGCGCCGGCCGGGTCGAGTGGATCGGCCTGCGGCCGGCCCGCGACGTGCCAATGCAGGTGGTCGACCGCGCCGTCGCCACGGCCGGCGGCGGCCTCGACGGCGATCGCTACGCCGGCGGCAGCGGCAAGCGTGGCATGACCCTGATCCAGGCCGAGCACCTGCCGGCGATCGCCGCGCTGGCCGGCCACGCGCAGGTCGCACCGGCGACGCTGCGTCGCAACCTGGTGGTCTCGGGCATCCCGCTGGTTGCGCTCAAGGGGCGCCGGTTCCGCATCGGCGCCGTGGTGCTGGAAGGCACCGATCCCTGCGACCCGTGCTCGCGCATGGAGACCGCGCTCGGCGCCGGCGGCTACAACGCGATGCGCGGCATGGGTGGCCTGTGTGCGCGGATCGTCGAAGGCGGCACGCTGCGGGTCGGCGACGCGGTCGAATGGGCGGGCGCATGAGCAGGTCCGGCAACGGGATGCGTTCGGGCGCCACGCGCGGCCACGTGATCCTGTCGCACGGCTTCGAGAGCGGGCCGGATGCGGCCAAGGTCACCGCGCTGGCCGATGCGGCCCAGCGCCTGGGCTGGACCCACGAGCGGCCCGACTACACCGATCTCGACGCGCGCCACGAGGTCGGCCGGCTCGGCGACGTGCCGGCGCGGGTCGAGCGGCTGCTGCGGCTGGCGACAGCCGCCGCGGCGCGCGGTCCGCTGGTGCTGGCCGGTTCCAGCCTGGGCGCGTGGATTTCCGGGCATGTCTCGCTGCGGGTGCCGGTCGCGGGCCTGTTCCTGATGGCGCCGCCGGTGCGGCTCGACCCGCAGCATCCGCTGCAGGCGGCCGACGTGCCGCTGTCGGTGATCCATGGCTGGGATGACGAGCTGATTCCGGCGGCCGACGTGGTCGGCTGGACCGGCGCGCGCCGCGGCCGGCTGCTGCTGGTCGCCGACGGGCACCGGCTGTCGGCGCATGTCGAGGCATCGGCCGACGCGTTCGCCGTGTTGCTGGCGTCGCTGTAGCGACGATCCCTTTCCATCGCAGCCGGGTGCCGATGCGGTCCGCATCGACTGGGCCGCGTAGTCCCGCCGGCACGTTGCGTGCCGTGCGGGAGCGTTCCTTTTCCGAGGTGGTATGTGTCCATGAAATTCTTCGCCAGCTGCGCCAAGGGCCTCGAGTACCTGCTCGTCGACGAGCTGACGGCGCTGGGCTGCACGAAGGCGACGGCGACGGTGGCCGGCGTCAACGTCGAAGGCACGCTGCACGACGCCCAGCGCGCGGTGCTGTGGTCGCGGCTCGCCAGCCGGGTGCTGTGGCCGCTGGCCGACTACGCCTGCGCCGACGAGGACGCGCTCTACGCCGGCGCGCGCGCGCTGCCCTGGCACGAGCACCTCGATGCGACGCTGACGCTGGCCGTCGACGCGCATGTGTCCGGCGACGCGATCACCCATGCGCGCTATGCCGCGCAGCGGGTCAAGGACGCGGTCGTCGACAGCCTGCGCGACAGCAGCGGCGCGCGTCCGGACGTCGACGTCGAGGCGCCGGACCTGCGGTTGAACCTGGTCGTGCGCAAGGGCCGCGCGATCCTGTCGGTCGATCTCGGCGGCGGGCCGCTGCACCGGCGCGGCTGGCGCCGCGCGCAGGGCGAGGCGCCGCTGAAGGAGAACCTGGCCGCGGCGGTGCTGCTGCGCGGTGGCTGGCCGGCGCTGTACGCCGATGGCGGCAGCCTGCTGGATCCGATGTGCGGCAGCGGCACGCTGCTGATCGAGGGCGCGCTGATCGCTGCGGACGTGGCCCCGGGGCTGTCGCGCGATGCGCAGGCGGCGCAGCCGGGCCGGCCGCCGACGCGCTGGCGCGGCTTCGATGCCGCGGGCTGGGCCAGCCTGTACGACGAGGCGCTGCGCCGCGAGCGCGCCGGCCGCCTGGCGCTGCGCGCGGTGTTCTTCGGCAGCGACCTCGATCCGCATGCGATCCGCGCCGCGCGCGAGAACGCGACCGCCGCCGGACTGCGCGATGCGATCCACTGGAACGTGGCCGACGTGGCGATGCTCGAAGCGCCGCATCCGCCGGTACACGCCGCTGTCGCCGCAGGAACCGGTGCGGGCAGCGCGCCGAAGGGACTGGTGGTCTGCAACCCGCCCTACGACGCGCGCCTGGCCGCCGATCCCGCGCTGTACCGCACGCTGGGCGACGCGCTGCGGCGCGCCGTGCCGACCTGGCGCGCGGCGCTGCTGTGCGGCGACGCGGAGCTGGCCCACGCGACCGGCCTGCGCGCGCAGAAGAGGTACCAGCTGTTCAACGGCGCGATCGAGTGCAGCCTGATCGTCTGCGATCCGCTGCAGGTGCCGCAGCGCGCGGCGAGCGACGCGCCACCGGCGCTGTCGGAAGGCGCGACGATGGTCGCCAACCGGCTGCGCAAGAACCTGCGCAAGCTCAAGTCCTGGCGCGACCGTGAGGACGTCACCTGCTATCGCGCCTACGATGCCGACCTGCCCGAGTACGCCGCCGCGATCGACGTCTACATCCAGGCCGATGCGGCGGGTGCGACCGACGCAGGCACGCTGTGGTTGCACGTGCAGGAATACGCCGCGCCGGCGGAGATCCCGGAAGCGGTGACCCGGCGCCGCTTCAACGACGTGCTGGCCGCCGCGCGCGACGTGTTCCGCATCCCGCGCGAGCGCATCGCGGTCAAGACCCGCGCGCGCGGCAAGGGCGGTAGCAAGTACGGGCGCTTCGATGCGCGCCACGAGTTCCTGGTCGTCGAGGAAGGACAGGTGCGGCTGCGGGTCAACCTGTTCGACTACCTCGATACCGGCTTGTTCCTCGACCACCGGCCGATCCGCCTGCGCATCGCCGACGAAGCGCGCGATACCCGGTTCCTGAACCTGTTCGGCTACACCGGCGCGGCGACCGTGCACGCGGCGGTCGGCGGCGCGCGCACGACGACCACCGTCGACCTGTCGGCGACCTATCTGCAGTGGTGCGCCGACAACCTCGCCGTCAACGGCGTCGGCGGGGCGAAGCACCGGCTGGTGCAGGCCGATGCGCTGCAATGGCTGGCGGCGGAGGAGGCGCAGTACGACCTGATCTTCTGCGACCCGCCGACGTTCTCGAACTCGGCGCGGGCCAGCGACTTCGACATCCAGCGCGAGCACGTGCGGCTGCTGCAGCTGGCGGTCGCGCGGCTGGCGCCGGGCGGCGTGCTGTACTTCTCCAACAACTTCCGCCGCTTCCGCCTCGACGAGGCCGCGGTCGCGCGGTTCGCCCGCATCGAGGACATCACCGCGGCGACGATCCCGCCGGACTTCGCGCGCAACGCGCGGATCCACAGGGCGTGGAAACTGATGGCGGCGTGATGCCATGGCATGCCCCGCGGCCGTTGGGCCGGAACCTGCCCCAGGCGAGATCGGACTCGCGTATCGCAGGCGCGCGCGCCTGCTGGCCTGGTGGGATTCGGACGGCGACGGCTTTCCCCGGTTCCGCATCGCGGAGCTTGCCTCTCCGCAGCCTGTCGTCCCTCGCTGTGCCCGGGACGACGAGGGAATGTTCGCAGGCCGGACGCGGCGCATGCCGCGACCGGACCGGTTTCAGCTGACCGTGTTGGTCTCGTCGCGCTTGTCGCGCGGCGGCAGGACGTCGTCGCCGTGGACCAGGAACCAGACGTTCTCGGCGATGTTGGTGGCATGGTCGCCGACGCGCTCGATGTTCTTGGCCATGAACAACAGGTGCGTGCAGGGCGTGATCACGCGCGGGTCTTCCATCATGTAGGTCAGCAGCTCGCGGAACAGGCTGGTGTAGGCGGTGTCGATCTCCGCGTCCTGCGCGCGCACGCGCTGCGCGGCGTCGGCGTCGTTGTCGCGGAACGCCACCAGCACGTCGCGGACCTGCTTGACCGCCAGCTGGCCCAGCGTCGCCAGCCCGCGGGTGTGCGGCAGCGGCGGCGCGAGGTTCAGCGCGGTCGAGCGCTTGGCGACGTTGGCGGCGTAGTCGCCGATGCGCTCGATGTCGGCGGCGATGCGCAGCGCGACCAGGATCTCGCGCAGGTCGCGCGCCATCGGCCCGCGCAGCGCCAGCTTCATGACGTCCTGGCTGATGTCGTGCTCGAGGGCGTCGATCGCCTCGTCGTTGGCGATGATCCGTCCGGCCGCCTTGTCGTCGCGGCGCTCGACGACGTCCAGCGCCGATTCCAGCTGCGCGGCGGCCATCTCGCCCATGCGCAGGATCTCGTGGGTCAGGCGGTTGCGCTCTTCATCGTAGCTCTTGACGATGTGGTCGTTCGGTTGCGTGGGCATGGTTGAAGGCCGGGATTGGGGAGTCGGGATTGGGGAGTCGGAAGAACGGGGAGATCCGTGGTCGGGAGAGGATTCGCTGTCCCGAATCCCCAATCCCGACTCCCGAATCCCGCCGGTCGATTCGGCGTCAGCCGAACCGCCCGGTGATGTAATCCTCGGTCTGCTGCTTCGAGGGGTTGGAGAAGATGGTCTCGGTGGTGTCGTGCTCGATCAGGTCGCCCAGGTACATGAAGGCGGTGAAGTCGGACACGCGCGCCGCCTGCTGCATGTTGTGGGTGACGATGACGATCGTGTAGTCGACCTTCAGTTCCTCGACCAGCTGTTCGATGCGGCTGGTGGAGATCGGATCCAGCGCCGAGGTCGGCTCGTCGAGCAGCAGCACGTCGGGGCGCAGCGCGACCGCGCGGGCGATGCACAGGCGCTGCTGCTGGCCGCCGGACAGGCCCAGCGCGCTCTGTCCCAGCTTGTCCTTGACCTCGTTCCACAGCGCGCCCTGGGTCAGTGCCTGCTCGACACGGTCGGCCAGTTCGCCGCGCGACAGCTTCTCGTGGTGGCGGATCGCGTAGGCCACGTTCTCGAAGATCGTCATCGGGAACGGCACCGGCTTCTGGAATACCATGCCGACCTTGCTGCGCAGGCGGTTCATCGGGTACTTGGGCGAGAGCACGTTCTCGCCGTCGAGCAGCAGCTCGCCGCGCGCCTCCATCTTCGGGTACAGCGCGTAGATTCGGTTGAAGATGCGCAGCAGCGTCGACTTGCCGCAGCCCGACGGGCCGATCAGCGCGGTCACGCGCTTTTCCGGCACGTCGAGGTTGATGCCCTTCAGCGCATGGAAGTCGCCGTAGTAGAAGTCGAGGTTGCGCGCGGAGATCTTCACCGGCGTCGCCGCCTGCGCGTCGCGGGGCTGCATCGCCAGCGAGATGCGCTGGTGCGTCGGCGCGGTCGTGGTGTGGAGGTCGTTCATGGCCGGGTCCAGGTCGAAGGGGGCGTCGGAGGTCAGTCGTTGGCGATGCGGTTGCGCAGGAGCAGCGCACGCGCGCCAAGGCTGACCACCAGCACGAAGCACGTCAGTACCAGCGCGCCGGCCCAGGCCAGCTGCTGCCAGGATTCGTAGGGGCTGCCCGCGTACTGGTACATCACCAGCGGCACGCTGGCCATCGGCTGCATGATGTTGTTGTTCCAGTACTGGTTGCCGAACGCGGTGAACAGCAGCGGCGCGGTCTCGCCGCTGATGCGTGCCAGCGCCAGCAGGATGCCGGTGACGATGCCGGCCGATGCGCTGCGGTAGAGCACCTGCATGATCACCTTCCACTGCGGCACGCCGAGCGACAGCGCGGCCTCGCGCATCTGCGTGGGCACCAGCTGCAGCATCTCGTCGGTGGTGCGCACCACGACCGGCAGCACGATGAACGCCAGCGCGATCGCGCCGGCCAGCGCCGAGAAGCGGCCGCCGGTCTGCATCACGAACAGGGTATAGACGAACAGGCCGAGCACGATCGACGGCGCCGACAGCAGGATGTCGTTGATGAAGCGGACCACGGTGCCGAACTTGCGCGCGCGGCCGTACTCCGACAGCCAGGTGCCGGCGGCGACGCCGAGCGGCGTGCCGATGGCGATCGCCAGCGCACACATCACCGCGCTGCCGAAGAACGCGTTGAGCAGGCCGCCCTCCTGCATCGGCGGCGGGGTCATCTGGGTGAACAACTGCAGGTTGATGCCGCCGGCGGCCTTGGCGATCAGGGTCCAGAGGATCCAGCCGAGGAAGAACAGGCCGAAGGCGGCGGTCAGGCAGCCCAGCAGGATGGCCACGCCGTTGACGATGCGCCGCCGCCGGTACATGCGGTCGGCGACCTGGCGTTCGCGTTCGGTGACGACGGTAGCCATTACTTGCCCTCCTTGCGCGACAGCTGCATCAGCATCAGGCGCGCGATCGCCAGCACCACGAACGTCACGATGAACAGTACGAAGCCGAGCAGCAGCAGCGCCGAGCGGTAGGTTTCGGTGGCTTCGCCGAAGTCGTTGGCGATCAGCGCCGCGATGGTGGTGCCCGGTTCGAGCAGCGACGGCGTCAGGCGGACCGAGTTGCCGATGACGAAGGCCACCGCCATCGTTTCGCCGAGCGCGCGGCCGAGGCCGAGGAAGATGCCGCCGATCACCGCCGAGCGGGTGTAGGGCAGCACGATGTCCCAGCTGACCTCCCACTTGGTCGCGCCGAGCGCATACGCCGATTCCTTCAGCCGCGTGGGCACGGTCAGGAACACCTCGCGCATCACCGAGGAGATGAAGGGGATCACCATGATCGCCAGCACGAAGCCGGCGGTCAGCGTGCCGATGCCCAGCGGCGGGCCGCGGAACAGGACGCCCAGGCCGGGGACCGTGCCGAGGTGGTCGTTGAGCCACGGGGTCACCCACGTGGTCATCACCGGCACCAGCACGAACAGGCCCCACATGCCGTAGATGATCGAGGGGATGCCCGCGAGCAGCTCGATCGCGGTGCCGACCGGCCCACGCAGCCAGCGCGGCGCGACCTCGGTGAGGAAGAAGGCGATGCCGAAGCTGACCGGTACCGCGATCAGCATCGCGATCAGCGCGGTGACGATGGTGCCCAGGATCGGCACCAGCGCGCCGTAGCGGTTCTCGACCGGGTTCCAGTCGGCGGTGGTGAAGAACGACAGGCCCTGGGTGGCGAGCGCGTCGCGGCCGCCCCACAGCATCGACAGCGCGGCGCCGGCCAGCGCCAGCATCACGAACACGACCGTGGCGGTCAGCAGGATGCGGAAGAACCGGTCGGCGCGCGCGTCGCGGATGTCGCGGCGGCTGGGTGCGGGCACGGCGGGAAGGGCGGTGGCGTTCATCGGGAATCCGGATACCTGTTGCGTGTCAGTTCCTGGGAACGGCGCGTCCGTGAAACCGTGCGGCCCGCCCGGGACAACGTGCCGTTTCCTTCCCCCGTGCGCGGGGAAGAAGCCGGAGGCAGGTGGGGAAGCGCGCGGATGCGGACAGGGGTCCGCATCCGGCGCTTCGCGTCTCCTTGCCGCCGGGAGGGCACCCCTTCTCCCGCGTGCGGGAGAAGGGAAGGGACATCACTTGAACTCGGCCGCCCAGTAGGCCTCGATCTGCTGCACCAGCTCCGGCGGCAGCGGCACGTAGTGCAGGGCGCTGGCCTGCTGCTGGCCCGACTCGAACGCCCACTTGAAGAATTCCAGCGTGGCCTTCGAGCGTGCGGCGTCGCGGGGCTGCTTGTGCATCAGCATGAAGTTGGTGGCGGTGATCGGCCAGGCGTCGGCGCCCGGTGCGTTGGTGATCACCAGGTTGAAGTCCTGCGCGCTGGCCCAGTCGGCGGTCGCAGCAGCCGCGGCGAAGCTCTCCTCGTTCGGCTGCACCCAGTTGCCGGCTGCGTTCTGCAGCGAGGCGTAGGGCATGTTGTTCTGCAGCGCGTAGGCCAGCTCGACGTAGCCGATCGAGCCCTTGATCTGCTGCACGTACGAGGCCACGCCCTCGTTGCCCTTGCCGCCGACGCCGCCCGGCCACTGCACCGAGGTGCCTTCGCCGACGCGCGACTTCCAGTCCGGGCTGACCTTGGACAGGTAGTTGGAGAAGTTGAACGTGGTGCCCGAGCCGTCGGAGCGGTGGACGATGCTGATCTTGCCGGCCGGCAGGGTCACGCCGGGATTGAGCGCGGCGATCGCCGGGTCGTTCCAGGTGGCGACCTTGCCCAGGAAGATGTCGGCCAGCAGCGCGCCGGTCAGCTTCAGCTGGCCCGGCTCGAGGCCGTCGACGTTGAGCACCGGTACCACGCCGCCGATCGCCGACGGGAACTGGCCCAGGCCCGCGGCCTCGAGCTCGGCGCTGTCGAGCGGCTTGTCGCTGGAGCCGAAATCGACGGTGCCGGCCTTGATCTGGGCGATGCCGCCGCCCGAGCCGATCGACTGGTAGTTGACCTTGTTGCCGGTGGCGGCGTTGTAGTCGGCCGACCAGCGCGACACCAGCGGATAGATGAACGAGGCGCCGGCGCCGGAGATCTCGGCGGCCACGCGGTCGCCGGCCGGCTGGGCGGCCGCCGGAGCGCCGTCGGCCGTCTGCGCGGGCGGCGCGTCGTTGCCGCCGCTGCAGGCGGCGAGGAAAATCAGGGAGGACAGCGCCAGGGCGCCGATGCGGACCGGATTGCGGGACATGTGATGCTCCATGAGACGGCTGGCGCAGGGCGCCGGCCCGGTCCGCACATGAAATGATGTTTTTGTTTCACCCGTATGACAGCCGACATCGGAAACCGTGACACGGTACCGGGCGGGCCGAGGGCGGCGGGCCCGGATGGCCGTTCACAGGAGACGGGGCAGGACGCGACCGAAGATCGCCAGACGGTTGCCTTGCGGGCACGGCGGCGGGCAGGCAGGTCATTCGTGGCGCCGGGACAGCAGGCAGCGGGTTTTCGCGCCGCCCGCGCCGCCGCGTCGGGCCTGCGGCCGCTTCCACGAAAAAAAACGGGCCCGAAGGCCCGTCAAGGAGGAGAGAGCGTCGGTCCGTGTCGCCGCGCCACGTCGTTGCGGCGTGGCGCGGTCCCCGGTCGAATTCGGGGTCCGGAATCAGTAGTTCGCGTTCTGGGCCCAGTAGCGCTCGATCTGCTGCACGAGCGATGCCGGCAGCGGCACGTAACCCAGTGCGCGCGCCTGCGGGCCGCCGTTGGCATAGATCCAGCGGAAGAAGTCCTGGGCGTTCTTCGCGCCGGCGCGGTTGCGCGGCTCGCGATGCATCAGGATGAAGTTGGTCGCGGTGATCGGCCAGGCGTTCTCGCCCGGGGCGTTGGTCATCACCAGGTGGAAGTCGCGCGAGGACGCCCAGTCGGCGCTGGCGGCCGCTGCCGAGAACGTCTCCTCGCTCGGATTGACGAAGTTGCCGGCAGCGTTGCGCAGGCGCGAGTAGGCCAGCTGGTTCTGCAGCGCGTAGGACAGCTCGACGTAGCCGATGCCGCCCTTGATCTGCTTGACGTAGGCGGCAACGCCCTCGTTGCCCTTGCCGCCGATGCCGACCGGCCAGCGCACCGTGGTGCCTTCGCCGACATCGTTCTTCCAGTCCTGGCTGACCTTCGACAGGTAGTTGACGAAGTTGAAGGTCGTGCCCGAGCCGTCCGAGCGGTGGACGACGGTGATGCGGGCGTCGGGCAGGTTGATGCCGCCGTTGAGCGCGGCGATCGCCGGGTCGTTCCAGCGGGTGATCTTGCCGAGGAAGATATTGGCCAGGGTCTCGCCGTCGAGCTTCATCGCACCGGCGGCCACGCCCTCGACGTTGACGATCGGCACCACGCCGCCGATCACCGACGGGAACTGCACCAGGCCCGAGCGCGACAGCTCGGCGGGCGGCAGCGGCGCGTCGGACGAACCGAAATCGACGGTGCCGGCCTTGATCTGGGCGATGCCGCCGCCCGAGCCGATCGACTGGTAGTTGACCTGCTTGCCGGTCGCCGCGCGGTAGTCGGACGACCAGCGGGTCATCGCCGGATAGACGAACGAGGCGCCGGCACCGGTGACGTCGTTGGCGACGGCCGTGGGCGCGAACGCGGCGTTGACGAGGATGGCCGACAGCGCGAGCGCCGCGAACCGGTTCTTGAGAAATGCGTGCATGGGGTTCCCTGGAGTGAGGACGGGCACAGGCGCCGTGCGGCGTATTTCACGGCAGCTTCGTGACAATCGCGCGTCGCAACGATGACGCCGTGATGACTGCCGGCGGCGGCCGCCGCGCCGCGGCCGGCGGCATTTGTCATCGATTCGTCATCTGGGTGCCATCGATCTGTCAGCAAACCTGCGCAGTCTGCGCACGCTAACAGTCGCTTAACGCCCCCGGCGGCGCCGGAGCGGCGCGCGGCGCGTCATCCAGTCCTCACCATCCACGGGAATCCACCATGCGTCATTCCATCCTGGCCACCTCGCTCGCGCTGGCCGTCGCGTCCGTCACGTTCTCCGCCTCGGCCCAGGACCGCGACGCGGAAGTCGCCGCGCTGCGTGCCCAGCTGGCCGAGCTGCAAGCCAAGGTCGACGCGCTCGAGGTGCGTACCGACGCGCAGTCGGACATCAACATCGGCACCCAGGAAAGCCTGGACAAGATCGCCACCACCACGCCGGTGGTCGAGACCAAGGGCGGTCTGAAGGTCACCTCGGCCGACAAGAAGTTCGAGTTCTCCGCCGGCGGCCGCATCCACTTCGACGCCTACGCGTTCGACCGCGACATCGCCGACACCACCGGCACCAGCGAATTCCGCCGCGCGCGCGTGACCCTGCAGGGCAAGGCCTACGGCTGGGAATACAAGTTCGAGCAGGACTTCGCTGCCGGCACCGGCCTGGACGGGTTCCGCGACGTCTACATCGCCAAGTCCGCGCTCGGCGGCAAGTTCACCGTCGGCCACTTCAAGCCCTACCGCTCGATGGAGGAGCTGACCAGCTCCAACGAGATCCTGACCATGGAGCGGCCGTTCTCGTCGGCGACCGGCCTGTTCAGCGGCCGCCAGTTCCAGCAGGGCGTGGGCTATCTGCGCGCCGACGGCAACTACACCGCCGGCCTGTCGGTGTTCAACCTGCGCAGCGCCTCGGGCAGCCGCAACGAGGGCTTCGGCGCCGCCGGCCGCGTCACCTACGCGCCGATCAACACCGAGGACAGCACGCTGCACTTCGGTGGCTGGGCCAGCCAGGAAAACCTCAACAAGGGTTCGGCCGACTTCTCGGCCGTCGCCAACTACGCCGGCCGTCGCGGCCCGGCGCAGACCATCGCCACCACCACCGGCGCCAGCGGCAACCAGGTCACCGCCTACGGCATCGAGGCCGCGGGTTCGTTCGGCCCGCTGTTCTTCCAGGGCGAGTACGCCAACGCCACCTTCGGCCAGCCGATCGGCCCCGACCAGGACGTCGCCACGTGGTACGTGCAGGGCAGCTGGCTGCTCAACGGCGGCCACAAGGCCTACAAGCCCGGCAACGGCATCTTCGCCTCGCCCAAGGTCACCGATCGCGGCCTGTGGGAACTGGTCGCGCGCTACGACACGATCGAGAACAAGGACATCGCCAACCGCGACGTCAGCAGCTGGATCCTCGGCATGAACTATTACGTCAATCCGAACCTGCGCTTCATGTTCAACTACACCAAGGGCGACAACACCGTCACCGGCGACGAGACCGGCCAGTACGCGCTGCGCACGCAGTTCAGCTTCTGATTCCCCCGGATCCTTCCATTGCGTGACGAAAAAGCCCCGGTCATGCCGGGGTTTTTTCTGACTGCCTGCCTGGGTCGGTGCTACGCGGCGGACGTGCATGGCATCAGGATTCATGAGCTGTCCGGGATTCGGCGAAGACCCTGTTCCGAGGGGCTTCTCCCGGAGAAGGTATTGGCCCGCAGCCGAGGACGACGCAAGCAAAGCTGTGTAGGAAGGGACTCGACGCGGGTTGGGACCCGCCTCTCGACAGCACGAATCAGGCGCCTTGCCGGCCCGGGACGAGGGATGGATTACGGACAACCCCGGACCACATTTTCGCCCTTCAGATTGGGCGAAAGAATCCACGAAGGCGACGAGGCCCTACTGTCGGGGACAGGCCGGATCCCGCCCGGCATGGCTGCTGCACACCTGCTGCCGGCAGGCGATTCCGGAGACGGAATTCGCGGCGGGGCATTTGCGCAGGGCTTCCTGCAGTTCGGGCGAGCCGGTGTCGAGGGCATTGCCGTTGGCATCGCGGTCGAGCAGGTCCTGGATCAGGAACGAAAAACGCCCCTTGCGGGGCGCTTCGCGTTTCTGGCGGAGAGGGGGGGATTCGAACCCCCGAGGCGCTATAAACGCCTGCCTGATTTCGAGTCAGGTACATTCAACCGCTCTGCCACCTCTCCAGAACTGGCCGGCGCGCGTGGCGGGCCGGGGGCGCAATGATACGGGCGGGGCGGGCGCTCGACAAGCTGTCGGCTACACTGGCGGGCCCATCGTTGCAGAAGCTGGTGCCATGTCCGAAATCCTCGTGCCCGTGTCGTTCGGTGAGCTGCTCGACAAGATCGCGATCCTGCAGATCAAGTCCGAGCGCATGACCGATGCCGCCAAGCTGGCCAACGTCCGCAACGAACTGTCGGCGCTGGAGAACACCTGGATGGCGCATTCGGCCGCCGGCCACGACATCGCCGAACTGCGCGCCCAGCTCAAGGCCGTCAACGAGCGCCTGTGGGTGATCGAGGACGACATCCGCATCAAGGAGAAGGCGCAGGCCTTCGACGAGGAGTTCATCCGCCTGGCGCGCAGCGTGTACTTCGAAAACGACGAACGCGCGCGGATCAAGAAGGACATCAACCTGGCGCTGGGCTCGGACTACGTCGAGGAGAAGTCCTACCAGGACTACCGCAGCGACGCCGGGACGCCCTGAACCGGCCCGGTGCGCGGGCCGCGGGCGACGCGGGTCAGGAACCGGCGCCGCGCGATTTCTGGCCGATGTACTCGTCCATGCGGCTCAGCAGCCGCCACCATTCCGAGCCGTCTTCGCGGAAGGTGCGCACCGCGCCGGCGCGGACCAGGATGCGGCGCAGTTCGTCGTCGTCGAAGCCGCCCAGGTGCTTGCGCAGCACCTCGAACGAGCGGTCGGTGTAGCCCTTGTGGCCGAGGAAATGCCGGGCGGTGTCCTCGGCCATGAACTCGGTCTTGTACTGTTCGCGCAGGCGCGCGAGCTGCTGGGCGTGCAATTGGCGGTTCAGCGCGTAGCTGATGCCGCCGCCGACCAGGGCGCCGATCAGCGAGGACAGGGCACCGGCGATCATCGGGTCCATCAGCGCGTTTCCTGCAGGTCCGCACGGCGCCGCTCGAAGGCGGCGATCGCGTCGTCGACGGTGACCAGGGCCATGACGTCGTCGAACTCGATCTTGGTGCCCCATTTCAGCTCGGATGCCGGCTTGCCGAGGTACTTGCGCGCGGCGTCGTCGTAGCGGTCGACGCAGAAGCGGCGGTCCGAATACGGCCCGCTGCGCGCCGGGTTGCTGGCCGCGTGCAGGCCCAGCACCTTGGTGCCCATCGCGTTGGCGATGTGCATGGGGCCGGAATCGGGCGTGACCAGCAGCTGCGCGCGGGCCAGCAGTGCGGGCAGCTGCTTCAGCGTGTCCTTGCCGACCAGGTCCAGTGCCGGCGCCTGCAGCGCCGCGAGGATCGCGTCGGCGGTCCGGCGCTCCAGCTCGCTGCGGCCGCCGCACAGCACGATGCGCCAGCCGGCCGCGGCGGCGTGGTCGGCGACGGCGGCGTAGCGGTCGGGCATCCAGTTGCGGCGCTGGTGGCTGGAGCAGGGCGAGATCATCAGCGTCGGCGTGCCGTCGTCGGGCCATTGCGCGGCGGCCCATGCCCAGGCCTCTTCAGGCACCGGCATGTCCCAGACGACCTTGGTCTGGCGCAGGCCCAGCGGCTCGCAGAAGCTGCCGATCGCGTCGAGCACGTGGATGCCGGGCCGGTCGGGGATCCGCTCGTTGATGAACAGGCCGTGCAGGTCCTTGGACCGGCTGCGGTCGTAGCCGACCCGGCGCCGCGCGGGGATGAATGCCGATAGCAGGTTGGCGCGCGCCGCGACCTGCATCTGCAGCAGCGCGTCGAAGCGCCGGCCGGCGAACTGGCGGCGCAGGGCGCGCATGCCGGCCAACCCGGTCTTCTTGTCGTAGACGGCGAACTCGACCCCGGGCAGGCCGTCGAGCAGGCGCTGTTCACCTTTGCCGATGACCCAGGTCAGGGCGACGTCGGGCCAGGCCCGGCGCAGGGTGTGGACCAGCGGCAGCACGTGGGTGACATCGCCCAGCGCCGACAGCCGCAGCAGGCAAACGGTGCGGAGTGCGGGCGGGGCGCCGGCTGTCGGGGGAATCGCCAAGGCTTGCTAGACTCGCGGGATGACCAGATTCGATCCCAGCGAGAGCCTGACGCCGATTCCGGCGAACGGCCGCGCGGGGGCGTATGGCGCCATTCTGTTCGACGGCACGCAGCTGCGGCAAGCCGATCCGCGCTGGTTCGACCCGGCCCTGTGGGGCGAGCGCGCGCAACGCGTCGACGGCAGCGGCCGCGGCGGTGCGTGGTTCATCGATGCCTCGCACGGGCCCTGCGTGCTGCGGCAGTACCTGCGCGGTGGCCTGGTCGGCCGTTTCAACCGCGACCTGCACCTGTGGCGCGGTACCCGGCGCGTGCGCAGTTTCGTCGAGTTCCGGCTGCTGCGCGAGCTGCTGCGCCGCGACCTGCCGGTGCCGCAGCCGATCGCCGCCAGCTACCTGCGGCGCGGATTGGCCTACCGGGCCTGGATCCTCGTCGAGCGGCTGGCCGACGTGCGCTCGCTGGCCGAGCTGGCCGCGGAATCCGCCGACGATGCGCCGTGGGAGCAGACCGGCCGGCTGATCGCGCGCTTCCATCGCGCCGGGCTCGACCACGCCGATCTCAATGCCCACAACATCCTGTTCGACGGCGTCGGCAAGGGCTGGCTGATCGATCTCGACCGCGGCCGCCTGCGGATTCCCGAGACCCGCTGGCGCGAGCGCAACCTCGCCCGGCTCAAGCGCTCGCTGCTGAAGCTGCGCGGCGCACGCCCGGAGGCGGACGTCGAACGCGATTTCGCACGCCTGCGCCGCTCCTACGACACCCTGTGGAGCCGGGGCACCTGATGTCCTGGTCGCTGCGGTTCCAGGGCGTCGGCAACGCGTCGGCGACCGCGCTCGGCTCGCCGATGGCGACGATCGAGCGCGACGGCGTGCCATGGCTGACGATCGACTGCGGCAGCGAGGGGCTGACCACCTATCTCGACCACTACGGCGAGGCGCCGCGCGCGCTGTTCGTGACCCATACGCACCTGGACCATGTCGGTGGGTTCGAGCGGCTGTTCGTCGACGGCTGGTTCGATCCGGCACGACGCGGCCGCATGCCGGTGTACGTGCCGGCAACCGTGGTGCCGCTGCTGCACCGGCGCGTCGGCGATTATCCGAACGTGCTGGCGGAGGGCGGGGCGAATTTCTGGGAGGCGTTCCGGCTGATTCCGGTCGGCGACGCGTTCTGGCACGAAGGCCTGCGCCTGGAAGTGTTCCCGGTGCGCCACCACTGGCCCGAGACCGCCTACGGCCTGCGCCTGCCGGGCAGCCTGGTCTGGAGCGGCGACACCCGCCCGGTCCCGGAAATGCTGGCGCGATTCGCCGGCCGCGACGAACTGGTCGCGCACGACTGCGGCCTGCACGGCAATCCCTCGCACAGCGGCATCGACGACCTGGCGCGCGAGTACGCGCCGGACCTGCTCGCGCGTTGCGTGCTGTACCACTACGCCTCGCAGGCCGATGGCGACGCACTGGCCGCGCGCGGACATCGCGTTGCGCGGCCCGGCGACGTATTGCCGCTGCGCGCGCCGATATCGGCGGGGACGCCGGCATGAGCGCGCTGCCCGCTCCGCCGAGCGTTCCGCTCGACCGCCGCGGGCGGCCGCTGCGCGACCTGCGGCTGTCGGTCATCGAAGCCTGCAACTTCCGCTGCGGCTACTGCATGCCGGCCGACCGCGTGCCCGAGGGCTACGGTTTCGACCAGGCCGGGCGGCTGTCGTTCGACGAGATCGAGACCCTGGTGCGCGGCTTCGTCCGGCTGGGCACGCACAAGCTGCGCCTGACCGGCGGCGAGCCGCTGCTGCGCAAGGGCCTGCCGGCGCTGGTCGCGCGGCTGGCGCGGATTCCCGGTATCGACGACCTGGCGATGACCACCAACGCCTCGCTGCTGGCGCGGCATGCGCAGGCGCTGCGCGATGCCGGCCTGCAGCGGTTGACGATCAGCCTCGACGCGCTGGATCCGGCGCTGTTCCGCGCGCTGTCGGGCGGGCGGGGCGAGATCGCCGACGTGCTGGCCGGCATCGATGCCGCCGAGCGCGTGGGCTTCGGGCCGATCAAGTTCAACTGTGTGGTCCAGCGCGGCGTCAACGACCACGAGGTCGAACGCATGGCCGCGCATTTCCGCGGCAGCGGCCACGTGTTGCGCTTCATTGAGTACATGGACGTGGGCACCTGCAATGGCTGGGACCGCGCGCGGGTGGTGCCGTCGCGGGAACTGCGCGACCGCCTGCATGCGCGCTGGCCGCTGCATGCGCTGGATGCGAACTATCGCGGCGAGGTCGCCGAGCGCCATGCCTTCGACGACGGCGCCGGCGAGATCGGCTTCATCAGTTCGGTCACCGCGCCGTTCTGCGGCGACTGCCGGCGGGCCCGGGTTTCCGCCGACGGCAGCCTCTACACCTGCCTGTTCGCCGGCCGCGGCCATGACCTGCGGCCGGCGCTCGCCGAAGGCGAGGCCGCGTTCTCGGAGCGCCTGGCGGCCCTGTGGATGCAGCGCGCCGACCGCTACAGCGAGCTGCGCGGCAGCCCGCGCGCGCCGCGCCGGCATGTCGAGATGTTCCTGGTCGGCGGGTGACCGGCGGACGATCGGGGCATTGCGCCCTTTGCGGGTGGATGGTGCCCGAAGGGCGGATGGGGGCGTGCGGCCGCTGGAAGCGCCCTCATCCGGCGCTGTGCGCCACCTTCTCCCGTTTATGGGAGAAGGGAAGGCCGGCGAACGCGACGACAAGTGGTTGCTTGCGCATGGGTCCCGCGCGCAATGGCGGCGGTGTTTTCCCTCCATCGGGGCACGCCAGACACCGGTGCCGGTACCATCTGGGGTTTCCGCCGATGTCCGACGCATGAACGCCGCCAGATCGTCTCCCGCCTTGACCCACCTCGACGCCGACGGCCGACCGGCGATGGTCGACGTGTCCGGCAAGGTCGCGACCGCACGCGCGGCGACCGCGGAGTGCCGCGTGCGGTTTCCGGTCGACGTCGCCGACCAGCTGCACCGCAACGGGCTGAAAAGCGCCAAGGGCGGCATCGTCGATACCGCGATCATCGCCGGCACGATGGCGGTCAAGCGCACCCACGAGCTGATCCCGTTCTGCCATCCGCTGCCGATCGACGGCATCCGTTTCGCGATCGACTGGCACGACGCCCGCACGCTGCGCATCGAATGCACGGTCAGGACCGTGCACCGCACCGGCGTGGAGATGGAGGCACTGACCGGCGCCACCGTCGCCGCGCTGACGGTCTACGACATGTGCAAGGCGCTGTCGCACGCGATCGTGCTGGGGCCGGCGAAACTGGTCGGCAAGCGTGGCGGCAAACGCGATGTCGGCAAAGTCGCCGGCAAGGAGAAGACGCCATGACCGATGTCCGCCTGCTGTATTTCGCCAGTCTGCGCGACCAGGCTGGCTGCGCCGAGGAGACGCGTCAGACCACCGCGCCCGACCTGCGCACGCTGTATGCCGAGGTCCAGGCACTGCACGGCTTCGCCCTGCCGGTCGAGCGCCTGCGCGTCGCGGTCGACGGCGCGTTCGCGCACTGGGACGACCCGCTGCGCGACGGCAGCGAGATCGCGTTCATCCCACCGGTCAGCGGAGGCTGAGATGACCCTGTCCACTGCCGACGGCCCCGCGTTCCGGCTGGCCGATGCGCCGTTCGACATCGCGCCGCTGCGCCGGCGCCTGCTGCACGACAGCGCCGGCGCCTTCAGCAGCTTCGAAGGCTGGGTGCGCGACCACAACGACGGTCGCCCGGTGCACGGCCTGCGCTACGAATCCTATGTCGCGCTGGCCGAGCGCGAAGGCGCGCAGGTGATCGACGAAGCGCGTGCGCGGTTCGCGCTGGTCGATGCGCTGTGCGTGCACCGCATCGGCGACCTGGCGATCGGCGACCTGGCCGTCTGGGTCGGCGTCTCGGCCGCGCATCGCGGCGCGGCCTTCGATGCCTGCCGCTACATCATCGACGAGGTCAAGGCGCGCGTGCCGATCTGGAAGCATGAACGCTATGCCGACGGCGACACCACATGGCTGCACCCGGAAGCCGATACCGGCCCCGCTCCCGGGCGGGGGGCGGCATGAGCCGCGCGCACCGCGTGCTGGCTGCGCTGGCGGTGCTGGCGTGGACGGCCGCGCTGCCCGTGCTTGCACGAGACGTCCCGGTGGAAAACGCGCCGGCACGCGACACGCTGCTGGTCGGGAACAAGTCCGACGACACCGTCTGGCGCCTCGACCTCGACAGCGGCCGCCGAATCGCCGAGCTGGCCAGTGGCACCGGGCCGCACGAGATCGCGGTCGCGGCCGACGGGCGCATGGCGGTCGTCACCGACTACGGCCGCGGTGCCCCGGGCGCCAGCCTGACCGTCGTCGACCTGCGGACGCAGGCCACGCGTTCGGTCGACCTGGGCGACCACCGCGGCCCGCACGGCATCCGGCTGCTGGCCGACGGCAGGACTGCGCTGGTCACGACCGAGCGCAGCGGGTCGCTGCTGCGCGTCGATCTGGCGCAGGGGGCGGTGCGCGATGCCATCGACGTCGGCGACGGCACCGGCCACATGGTCGCCCTGTCGCGCGACGGCGCTACCGCGTTCGTCAGCAAGATCGCCACCGGCACGGTGTCGCGCATCGATCTGGCCAGCGGCACGAAGATCGGTGAGCGTCCGGCGGGCGAGGGCGCCGAAGGCATCGAGGTGGCGCCCGACGGGACTGTGTGGGTGACCAATCGCGCCGAGGACACGGTGACGGTGCACGATCCGGACACGCTCGACATCGTCGCCACGCTGCCCAGCGCGGGTTTCCCGATCCGCGTGGCGTTCACGCCCGACGGCCGCCACGCACTGGTCACCAATGCGCGGGCCGCGACGCTGTCGGTGTTCGACGCAGCGACGCGTGTCGCCGTGGCGACCGTCGACCTGGCGCCGCCGGACGCCGAACTGCACGAGACCATGCTCGGTCGCGGCGCGCTGCCGATCGGCGTGATCGCCGATCCCGTGCGGCCGCGGGTCTATGTGGCGGTCAGCGGCGCGGACCGCATCGCCGTCGTCGACACCGGCGACTGGACGGTGCGCGATTACTGGCCGACGGGCCGCGAACCCGATGCACTCGGCCTGGTGCCGGTGGAGATCGACTAATGCGGCCCGCGGATTCCTTGCCTGCCAACGCGCTGCTGGCCGCCTGCGCGGCCTTTTTGCTGGCCGCGTGCCGGACCACGCCCGCGCCGGAACCCGAGCGGCCGAACCTCGGCGAGGTCGGCGCGGAACTGATGCAGCCGGCGGTCGGCGCGACGCGCATGGCGCTTGCTGCCGGTCAGCGTTTCGTGTTTCCGAACCTGACGGGACCGGCGGCATTGCCGGAATATCCGCCGGAGTTGCTGCCGCTGCGCCTGGATCCGGTGGTGGCCTGCGCCGACGTGGTGATCGGCGACGACGGCCTCGTGCGCGAGGTTCTGCCGCGGACCGAGCATTGCGAGGGTGCGGGCACCTCGCCGCACCAGCCCGCGTTCGAGGCCGCGACCCGCGAGGCGGTGCTGGGCTGGGAATACGCCCCGGCGCTGGTCTGCCAGGCGCCGGCTGGCTTCACCGGCGACGACGCCTGCACGGCCGAGGGCATGGTCGAGACGCCGACCGCGGTGCGGCTGTCGTACCTGTTCCGTTTCAGCCAGCGCGATGGCGTGCCGGAGGTCGAGCGGGGGGCGTCGGGTAGTCGATGAAGGGCCCTGGACGACGGGAATGTCGGGGTTTCCGTCCGTCGTCCCCGCGCGGGCGGGGACCGGTGCCTGCCGGTCCGGCCGCGCAAGTCGCTGGGTCCCCGCCTGCGCGGGGACGACGGCTTCATCGGTTTTCGCGGGATGCGGACCGCTTCCGGGTTGACCGCTCCGATCAAACCGGGTCGCGGATCACCAGCAGCCGGTCCTCGGTCATGTCGCGGATCGCGTAGCGCACGCCCTCGCGGCCGATGCCCGAGTCCTTGACCCCGCCGTAGGGCATGTTGTCGACGCGGAAGCTCGGCACGTCGCCGACGACGACCGCGCCGGCCTCGATCCGGTCCCAGGCGCGCATCGCATGCGCGAGATTGCCGGTGAACACGCCGGCCTGCAGGCCGAAGTCGCTGTCGTTGGTACGGGCGATCGCGGTGTCGAAGTCGGGCACCGGCTCCAGCAGCGCCACCGGGCCGAAGACCTCCTTGCGGTAGAGCTCGGCATCGTGCGGCACCTTCTCCAGCAGCGTCGCCGGGATGAGGTTGCCCTCGCGCCGGCCGCCGGCCAGCAGCTTCGCGCCGCCCTTGCGCGCCGCGGCGATCCAGCGCTCGATGCGGTCGGCGGCGTCGCTGTCGATGACCGGACCGATGAAGGTGCGCTCGTCGCGCGGATCGCCGGTGCGCAGCGCGGCGGTGGCCTTCTTCAGCTTGCGGCGCAGCGCGTCGTGGATGTCGGCGTGCGCATAGATGCGCTGCACGCCGATGCAGCTCTGGCCCGACTGGTAGTAGGCGCCGAACACGATCCGTTCGACCACGTGGTCGAGGCTGGCGCCGGGGTCGGCATCGACGATGCAGGCTGCGTTGCCGCCCAGTTCCAGCGTGACCTTCTTCTTGCCGGCGCGCGCCTTCAGGTCCCAGCCGACCAGGCCGCCGGTGAAGCTGAGCAGCGCGATGCGTTCGTCCTCGGTCAGCGCGGCGGCATCGTCGTTGCTGCACGGGATCACCGAGAACGCGCCCGGGGGCAGGTCGGTCTCGGCCAGGATCTCGCCGATGATCAGCGCGCCGACCGGGGTCTTGGCCGCGGGCTTGAGCACGAACGGGCAGCCGGCCGCGATTGCCGGCGCGACCTTGTGCGCGACCAGGTTCAGCGGGAAATTGAACGGGGTGATGAAGCTGCACGCGCCGATCGGCACGCGCTTGACCAGCCCGCGGTAGCCGCGGCTGCGCTGGGAGATCTGCAGTTCGACGGTCTCGCCCTCGACCCGCGTCGCCTCGCCAGCGGCGATGCGGAAGGTGTCGATCAGCCGCGTGACCTCGCCGCGTGCGTCCTTGATCGGCTTGCCGGCCTCGATGCACAGCGCCAGCGCCAGTTCCTCGGCGCGCTCGCCGAAGCGGCGCACGCAGTACTCGAGCACGTCGCGGCGACGGTCCGGGGTGAACGCGGCCATCGCGTCGCGCGCGCGGTGCGCGGCCACGATCGCCTTGCGGATCGCGGCCGCGTCGCCCATCGCCACGCGGGTGGCGACCTTGCCGCTGTACTTGTCCAGCACCTCGAGGTCGGTATTGGCCGCGACCGCGGTGTTGGCGAGGTAGTAGGGATAGCTGCGAGCGAGGCCGGTACTGCGCTTGGCGGAGGTCTTCTTCGGCTTGGCCATGGTGGGGTCCTGTCGTGATGCGGGAATGGGCTGCAATCGCGTCGCGCGCCAAGGCGCGTCTACGTGGGCGGTGGCAACGCCGCGCTCATCCGCGGGATCTCCTCGTTGAGCAGCGCGTCGTCGCGGCCGTAGTCGATCGCCACGTCGATGACATCGACGCCGGGCGCGTCCAGCGCATCGCGCAGCATCGCGCGGAACTGGCCGGGCGAGGCCGGACGATGGCCACGGGCGCCGTAGCTTTCGGCGTAGCGGACGAAGTCGGGATTGCGGTAGTCCATGCCGAAGTTCGGATAGTCCTCGTGCGACTGCTTCCACTTGATCATGCCGTAGGCGTCGTCGCGCAGCACCAGGACGGTCAGGTCCAGGCCCAGCCGCACCGCAGTCTCGAGTTCCTGCGAGTTCATCATGAAACCGCCGTCGCCGCAGACCGCCAGCACGCGGCGCCCGGGATGCACCAGCTTCGCCGCGATCGCCGACGGCAGGCCGGCGCCCATCGTCGCCAGCGCGTTGTCCAGCAGCAGGGTGTTGGGCGCGTGGCAGCGGTACTGGCGCGCGAACCACAGCTTGTACAGGCCGTTGTCGAGGCAGGCGATGTCCTGCGGCGCCAGTGCCTCGCGCACGCACTGGACCAAGTGCGGGATGCGCAGCGGGAAATGCGCATCGGCCGCCAGCGCGGCGATCTGCGCGCACAGCGCATCGCGGGTCCGGTCGAAGAACGCGAAGTCCCAGTGCGGCTGCGGCGTCAGCGCGTCGGTCAGCTGCCAGACCGCGTTGGCGATGTCGCCGACGACCTCGATCTGGGGGAAATAGACTGCATCGACGTGGGCGCTGGAATGGTTGACGTGGATCACCGTGCGCCGGCCCTCGTGCATGAAGAACGGCGGCTTCTCGATCACGTCGTGGCCGATGTTGACGATGCAGTCGGCCGCGTCGATCGCGCGGTGCACGAAATCGTGGTCCGACAGCGCCGCGGTGCCCAGCCACAGCGGTCCGGTCTCGTCGAGCACGCCCTTGCCCATCTGGGTGCTGAAGAATGGGATGCCGAGCTTGTCGACGAAGCCGCGCAGCATCTTCGACGTGGTCTTGCGGTTGGCGCCGGCGCCGATCATCAGCAGCGGGTGCTTCGCCTGCCGGATGGCCTCGGCGGCGCGGGCGACGGCCTTGTGCTCGGCGACGGGGCGGCGCACGTACGAGGGCGGCAGCAGGCGCGCCGTGGTGTCGTCGCCGGCGATGTCCTGTGGCAGTTCGAGGTGGGTCGCGCCGGGGCGCTCCTCCTCGGCCAGCCGCACCGCCTCGCGCACGCGCGCGGGAATGCTGTCGGCCGACACCAGCTGGCGGGTGTACTTGGTCAGCGGCCGCATCATGTCGACCACGTCGACGATCTGGAAATGGCCCTGCCGGCTGCTGCGGATCGGCTTCTGGCCGGTCAGCATCAGCATCGGCATCGCGCCCAGCTGGGCGTAGGCCGCGGCGGTGACGAGGTTGGTCGCGCCCGGGCCGAGCGTCGACAGGCACACGCCGGCGCGGCCGGTGAGGCGGCCGACGGTCGCGGCCATGAAGCCGGCGGCCTGCTCGTGGCGGGTCAGCACCAGGCGGATGGTGGAGCCGCGCAGCGATTCCAGCAGGTCGAGATTCTCCTCGCCGGGAATGCCGAAGACGTAGCCGATGCCTTCGGCCTCCAGCGCGGCGACGAACAGGTCGGATGCCTTGGTCATCATGGCGCCTCGATCACGGTCGACCTGCAAGCCTGCCAGAGGCGGCGTGAGCATCGGGCGATGGGATGGCCAGCGCCGCGACGCTGGCGAATGATGCTCGGCCTCTCAGTCGACGACGCGCAGCGGGATGCTGCCGTCGCGCACGCGTGCATCCAGGCGGTCGCCGGGGGCGACGTCGGCGACGCTGCGGACGACGCGGCCGTCGGGGTGCTGCAGGATGCTGTAGCCGCGGGCGATGGTCGCCAGCGGGCTGACCGCCTCGAGCGAGCGCGCCAGCCCGCGCAGGTGCAGCGCATCGCGCTGCAGGCGCCGTGCAAGTGCGGCCTGCGGGCGCGGACGCAGCGCATCGAGGCGCTGGCGCAGCAGTTGCAGGCGGCGGCCGGGTGCGGCCGCGCGCAGTACCGCGTCGACGTGGCGCAGGAGTGCCTGGTGCTGCTGCAACCGGTTGCGCATCGCCGCGTCGAGACGGCGCATCGCGTCCTGCTGGCGTTGGCGCAGCGCCTCCAGGCGCGCCTGCGGCCGCAGCGCCTGCAGGCGCAGGCCGGCGCGGTCGACGCGCTGCGTGCGCTCCTGCATCGCGCGCAGCCGGTGGGTGTCGACATGCCGCTGCAACTGGCGGGTACGGCCCAGCAGCTCGGCGCGTTCCGGGGTCAGCAGCTCGGCGGCGGCCGAGGGCGTCGGCGCGCGCAGGTCGGCGGCGAAGTCGGACAGGCTGAAGTCGGTCTCGTGGCCGACCGCGGACACCACCGGCACGGGCGCGGCGGCGATCGCACGCGCCAGCGCCTCGTCGTTGAACGCCCACAGGTCCTCGAGCGAGCCACCGCCGCGGGTCAGCAGGATCGCGTCGTAGCGGCCGCTGGTGCCGGCCAGTTGCAGCATCGCGGTGATCTGCGCGGCCGCGCCGCTGCCCTGCACCGGCACCGGCAGGATGTCGACCTCGAGCAGCGGGAAGCGCCGCGCCAGCACGCTGAGCACGTCGCGCACCGCCGCGCCGGACGGTGAGGTGATGACCGCCAGGCGTCGGGGGAACGCGGGCAAGGCGCGCTTGCGCGCCGCGTCGAACAGGCCCTCGGCCTGCAGCCGCGCCTTGAGCTGGTCGAACGCGCGCCGCAGCGCACCTTCGCCGGCCTCCTCCAGCGTGTCGAGGATCAGCTGGTAGTCGCCGCGCGCCTCGTACAGCGTGACCCGGCCGCGCGCCAGCACCTGCATGCCGTCGCGCGGCTGGAACCGCAGCCACTGGCTCTTGGGTCGGAACAGTGCGCAACGGACCTGCGCACGCGCGTCCTTGAGGGTGAAATACAGGTGCCCGGACGCCGGGCGCGAGACATTGCCCAGTTCGCCCTCGACGAATACCAGCGGAAAGGTGTCTTCCAGCAGGCCGCGGGCCAGGGTGTTGAGCTGGGACGGCGACAGGATCTCGCCGGTGATCGCATCGTTCATCGCCAAAGCATAGCGTGCGTCATGAATGTTCCCCGGCTACCGCGTCCTTCTCCCTTTGGGAGAAGGCGCCCGCGGGGCGGATGAGGGTGCTTTTCGGGTGGCCCGCCAAAAAAGCATCCCTCACCCGACGCGCGCTGCGCGTCGACCTCTCCCGGAGGGAGAGGTGCCGGATCCTCGCGAGCCGAGACGTGACGTGAATCAGGCGCCGCTGTCCGTTTCAGTCGAACGGCGCTCGATCCCGCTCAACCTTTCTCCCTTTGGGAGAAGGTGCCCGCAGGGCGGATGAGGGTGCTTTTCAGGCGGGCTGCCAAAAGCATCCCTCACCCGACGCGCTGCGCGCGTCGACCTCTCCCGGAGGGAGGGGTGCCGGGTCCTCGCGAGCCGAGACGTGACGCGAGTCAGGCGCCGCTTTCCGTTTCAGTCGACGGCGCTCGATCTCGCTCGGCCCTTCTCCCTTTGGGAGAAGGTGCCTGCAGGGCGGATGAGGGTGCTTTTCAGGCGGGCTGCCAAAAGCATCCCTCACCCGACGCGTTGCGCGCGTCTACCTCTCCCGGAGGGAGACGTGCCTGTGTTCGATCCGGGACGTGGTGCCGGTGAGGCGCCACTTTTGCTCTCGGCCTCTCAGTCGAACGGCTTGCGCTCCGGACCGGGGCGCTTGGCCAGCTTGCGCTGCAGCGAGCGGCGGTGCATGCCGAGCAGGCGCGCGGCGGCGGAGATGTTGCCGTCGGTCTCGGCCAGCGCCTGCTGGATGTGCTCCCATTCCAGCCGGTGCAGCGGGATCATCGTCGGGCTGTCGGGGGTGGCGTCGCCGCCATCGTGCAGGTGGGGGCCGTCGGGCGCGTCGACCTGCAGCAGGCGCACGATCGCGTCGGCCGACACCGGCTTGGGCAGGTAGTCGTCGGCGCCGCGCTTGATCGCCTCGACCGCGGTCGCGATGCTGGCGTAGCCGGTCACCAGCAGGATGCGCATGTCGCCGCGGATCGCGCGCAGTGGCGCGACCAGGTCCAGCCCCGATTCGCCGGCCAGCTTCAGGTCGACCAGCGCGAACGCGGGCCGCAGTTCGCGCGCCATCGCCAGCGCCGACGTCGCGTCGGTGGCGCTCTCGCAGTCGATGCCCCGCCGCTGCAGGGCGCGGCGCAGCGCGTCGAGATAGAGCGTGTCGTCGTCGATCAGCAGGCCGGTCATCGTCGCGGGGCTCCGGTGGGGGCGTCGGGGGTCATCGGCACGCGGAAGCGCACGCGCGCGCCGCCGCCCTCGGCATCCTCGATGTGCAGGTCGCCACCGAGCTGTTCGACGGCCGCGTGCGACAGCGCCAGGCCGACGCCCAGGCCATCGGGCTTGGTGCTGCGGAACAGCACCGGCAGGAACGAGGCCTCGCCGTCGAACGCGGGGCCGTAGTCGCGGATCTCGCCGATCAGCATGCCGTTGCGTGTCTGCAGGTCCAGGTCCACGCGCGAGCGGCCGTTGCCTTCGCTGGCATCGGCGGCATTGTTGAGCAGCGCCAGCAGCAGGTGGCCGAGCGAGCGGTCGATGCGGCGGTCGCCGTCGACGTTGCCGCTGCGCTGCAGGCTGACCGCCGGGCGCACCAACTGCCAGTGCTCGAGCACGCGGCCGAGGTCGACCGTGGTCGGCGCCGCCGGGTCGGCCGGGTCGGCCAGCGAGCGCACCCGGTCGCGGCAGATGTCGACCAGTCGGCGCAGGGTTGCGACGTCGGCGGCGGCATCGTCGGGACGCGCCTGGGGGTCGAGGTCGTCGAGCAGCAGGGTCATCGTGCCGAGCGGGGTGTTGAGTTCGTGTGCGACCGACGCGGCGTGGGTCGCCAGCGCCAGGATGCCCTCGTTGCGGGCGAAACGCTCGCGCAGCGCGGACAGTTCCTGCTCGCGCTGGTCGCGCGCGGCGACCAGCCGGGTCAGGAAGTAGACCACCAGCGCCACCGAGACCAGGAAGTTCACCGCCATGCCGACGAAATGCAGGTCCAGGCTGTCGTCGTGGCCGTGCGGCAGCGGCTGGCCGAACGCGACCGCCAGCAGGTAGCCGGCCACGCAGGCCAGGGCCGTGGCGACCGCCCACTGCACCGGCAGGGCCAACGCAGTCAGCGCGATCGGCAGCAGGAACAGCGATGCGAAGGGGTTGGCGATGCCGCCGGTCCAGGCCACCAGCCAGGCCAGTACCGCGGTATCGACCAGGCCGTGGGCGAAGGCCTCGGCCGGCGCCGCGTCGCGGCTGCTGCGCAGGCGCAGCCCGACGAGCAGGTTGAACCCCGCCAGCAGCGCCACGCCGGCCCACAGCGGCCACGCCGGCAGCGCCAGGCCGAGGCCGTGGCCGGCCAGCAGGATCGTCACCGACTGGGCGCCGACGGCGACCCAGCGCAGCGTGTACAGCGTCCTGACGAGGGTCGTGGCGGGGGACTGCATGGCGCGCACATCGTAATCCAGCGCCATGCCGGCCGCGCTGCGACGCGGCGTCGCAGCGCCGGGCATTCCACGCGGCGTCAGCCGGAACGCGGCCCCGCCGCGCTAAAATGCACGCATGTCCGCCCAGCCCCAGCTCCAGCCCTGTCTGTCCGAACCGGTCGCGCTGCCCGCGTTCGGTCCCGCGCCCCGCCGCGCGACCCGCCAGGTCCGGGTGGGCGGCGTCGCGTTGGGCGGCGACGCGCCGGTGGTGGTGCAGTCGATGACCAATACCGACACCGCCGACGTCGCCTCGACCGCGAAGCAGGTCGGCGAGCTCTGGCGCGCCGGCTCGGAGCTGGTGCGCATCACCGTCAACAACCCCGAATCGGCCGCCGCGGTGCCGCGGATCGTCGAGCGGCTGGCGATGCAGGGCATCGAGGTGCCGATCATCGGCGACTTCCACTACAACGGCCACCAGCTGCTCGAGCGCGAGCCGGCCTGCGCCGAGGCGCTGGCCAAGTACCGCATCAACCCGGGCAACGTCGGTTTCGGCAAGAAGCGCGACACCCAGTTCGCGCAGCTGATCGAGTTCGCGATGCGCTACGGCAAGCCGGTGCGCATCGGCGCCAACTGGGGCTCGCTGGACCAGTCGCTGGCCGCCACGCTGATGGACGAGAACGCGTCGCGCGCCGAGCCCTGGGACGCCGGCCGGGTGCTGCGCGAGGCGCTGATCCGCTCGGCGGTCGACTCCGCCGAGCGTGCCGTGGAACTGGGGCTCGGCCGCGACCGCATCGTGCTGTCGGCCAAGGTCAGCGGCGTGCAGGAGCTGGTCGCGGTCTACCGGGACCTGTCGGCGCGCTGCGATTTCGCGCTGCACCTGGGCCTGACCGAGGCCGGCATCGGCAGCAAGGGCATGGTCGCCTCCAGCGCCGCGCTGGCGATCCTGATGCAGGAAGGCATCGGCGACACCATCCGCATTTCGCTGACGCCCGAGCCCGGCGCGCCGCGCACCAAGGAGGTCGTCGTCGCCCAGGAGCTGCTGCAGACGATGGGCCTGCGCGCGTTCACGCCGATGGTGACCGCGTGTCCCGGCTGCGGCCGCACCACGTCGGAGTTCTTCCAGGAGCTGGCCGGCGTCGTCCAGGACCACGTGCGCGAGAAGATGCCCGAATGGAAGATCACCCATCCGGGCGCGGAGAACATGACGCTGGCGGTGATGGGCTGCGTGGTCAACGGCCCGGGCGAATCGCGCCACGCCAACATCGGCATCTCGCTGCCGGGCACCGGCGAGGCGCCGTCGGCACCGGTGTTCATCGACGGCGAGAAGGCGGTGACGCTGCGCGGCGAGAACATCGCCCACGAGTTCGTCGCGCTGGTCGACGACTACGTGCATCGCCACTACGGGCGCGGTGCGGATGCCGGCTGAGCCGGCGGCGACCGGTCGTGCGCCGGCGCTGGAGGGCGAGGACGCAGACGAGGCCCGCGGGCTGCTGCGACGGCACGGCTGGAAGCTGGCGCTGCTGTTCGTCGGCGTCCTGCTGCCGATGTGGGGCTTCATGGAACTCGCCGACGAGGTCCACGAGGGCGAGGCGTTCCCGTTCGACGATCCGGTCCTGCTGTTCGCCAACGATCTGGCGCACGACGGGCTCGACCGCGTCTTCCTGTTCTTCTCGGAGATCGGCTATGCCTGGGGCGTGGTCCCGGCCGACATCCTGCTGGTCGCCGGGCTGCTGCTCGCGCGGCGCTTCCGCAAGGGCCTGTTCGCCGCCGCCGCGCTCGGCGGCTCGGCGCTGCTGAACCTCGGTACCAAGCGGCTGTTCGCCCGCGACCGGCCGAACCTGTGGGACTCGATCGCGCCCGAGACGACCTACAGCTTTCCCAGCGGCCACGCGATGGGCTCGATGACGCTCGCGCTGGTGCTCGTCCTGCTGCTGTGGCCGACGCGCTGGCGCTGGCCTGCGTTGATCGCGATGGCGGTGTTCGTGCCGATGGTGGGCCTGTCGCGGGTCTATCTGGGCGTGCATTACCCCTCCGACATCCTCGCCGGCTGGCTCGCGGCGTCGGTCTGGGTGGTCGGCGTGTATCTGCTGCTGTACCACCCGCCAAGGCGCTGGTGGGTGAAGTAGGGCGGATCTCGACCCGCCATCCGCATCGAGGCGATGAAGCGTCGGGATCCGTCCTGCGGCAGTTGGTTGGCATCGCGGCAGCTGCTGCGAGTGCGCTGGCGCGTTTGCCCTCACCCCACCGCCTGCGCTGCAGGCGGTTCCCCCCTCTCCCGCAGGCGGGCGAGGGACGTTGGTGTCTCCCGCCTGTGGGCGGGAGAGGATTCTAGGTGGGCAAGCGGATGTCGGACAGCTTCCAGCCGATGCCCTTGCGGGTGAGCACGAACACGATCGGCCGGCCACGGTCGTCGCGGACGGTGGCGGTGAAGCGCGACGGCGAGTGGTAGCGGTAACGGGCGTCGGCCAGCAGGTCCGTCTGCGTGGCGTCACCGCCGTCGTCGAGCAACGGCGCGCCCGTGGACAGGTTCCAGATCCGGCGCCCACGCATCAGCGCGCTCAGGCCGACCGGGTTGACCATCAGGTCGACGCCGCTGCCGACCGCGCTGCCGGCCAGTTGCAGGCCGATCGCGCCCAGCAGGCTCGACTGCACGTCCGCGCCGGCCCCGCGCACCATGGCGTCGGCCAGCTGCAGGCGCAGGCTCTGGCGCAATGCCGGGAAATCGACCTGCTTCGACAGCGCCCGCGAATCCTCGGCCTGGACCGCGGCGCGGATCGCGTTGATCGTCAGGAAGGGCCCTGCGGCGGTGTAGGCCAGCAGCAGGACGGCGACGATGGCGGACGACCAGGCGAGCTTCTTCATCGGCGGCGTGGAGCAGGAAGGTGCTCCGATTGTCCGGGCGGCGAAGGGATGAAGGCTGAACGGAGGTTTCCGGTGGGCGAGCGCGCTGGTCCGGGGTCGGGGAAGCGATGCCGCTCCCGCGTCGGCGGCGTTTCTTCATCGTGCAACGTCCTCCGGATATCAGGAGCCGAGGCTCCGTCTTCCCCGCCTGCGCGGAGACGACGAAGAAGACGGCGCAACGATGTTTCCCGCGGATCGGAATCCCCGGTCAGAAGATCTGCCCCATGCGCTGCTTCAGCAGTTGCGCCTGGCGCCGGCTGACCGCGACCCGGCTGCCGTCGGGCAGGGTGGCGAGCGAGCCGGTGCCGACGTCGGGCTCGATCGCGGCGATCGCGTCGAGCCGCAGGATGTCGGCGCGGCTGACCCGGAAGAAGTAGTTCGGGTCCAGCCGCTGCTCGATCCGGTTCAGCGAACTCTGCAGCCAGCTCTTGCCGTGCGCGCAGTGCACGCGTGCGTGGTTGCCGATGCTCTCGAAGCGGTCGATCTCGCGCAGGCGGACGATGCGCGCCTGCTCGCCGAAGCGCAGCAACAGGCCGTGGTCGTATGGCAGCACGCTGCGGGTCGACGGCTGCGCGCGCAGGCGCTCGAGCGTGCCGGCGAGCCGCTCGGGCACCACCGGCTTGACCAGGTAGTCGACGGCGTTCAGCCCGAAGGCGTCGATGGCGAAGCTGTCGTAGGCCGTGCAGAACACGAACCGCGTCTGTCCGGCGAGTTCGGCGGCCAGGGTCAGGCCGGTGGTTTCGGGCATCTGGATGTCGAGGAACACCACGTCCGGCGACAGCGCGGCGACCTGCTGCAGCGCGGTCGCGGCGTTGTCGGCCTCGCCGACGATCTCCACGTCCGCATGCGCGCCGAGCAGCCGGCGCAGTTCGGTGCGCGCCAGGCGTTCGTCGTCGACGATCAGCGCGCGGATCATCGCGGCAGCTCCAGCCGCACGAGGAAGCGCGCACTGTCGTGCTCGACGTGCAGGCGGACCCGCTCGTCGCCGGCCAGGCTCACGCGCTCGCGCAGGTTGGCCAGGCCGTGGCCGCCGCTATGCTCGGCCACGCCGCGGCCGATGCTGTTCTCGACCTCCAGCGTCCAGCCGCGACCGGCCGCCTGCGCACGGATCGACAGCCGTCCGCCATCGCGGTTGGGCGCGATGCCGTGCTTGATCGCGTTCTCGACCAGGGTCAGCAGGGTCAGGATCGGCAGCGTGCGCGGCATCAGAGCCGGATCGAGGTCGACCTCCAGCCGCAGCCGCGATTCCAGCCGCACCGCTTCCAGGTCGAGATAGCGCCGGGCGATCTCCCAGTCCTCGGCCAGCGTGGTCTCGGTGCGGATCCCGGCGCTGAGATGGAAGCGGAACAGCTCCGAGAGCTGCGTCACCAGCTCGGCCGCGCGTTCGCGGTCCTCGAAGATCATGCCGCGGATGGTGTTGAACGCATTGAACAGGAAATGCGGACTGAGCTGGCCGGTCAGCAGTTGCAGCCGCGCATCGCGGACCTGGCGCTGCAGCTGGCGCCGGCTCTCGAATTCCTTCCAGGCCAGGTACAGCACCGACCACAGCAGCAGCATGGTGAACTGGTTGAAGCCGCCGAGCAGTATCAGCTGTGTGGTGCCGACATCGAAGTCATAGGCGCTGTCGCCGGCATGGAAGCGGATCTGCTCGAAGTTGATGCCGTCGCGCGGCGTGATCAGTTTGCCGAGCAGGTAGCTGGCCAACAGGTTGATGTAGCCGTATACGAACAGCAGACCGAGACCGGCGAGCAGGCTTCGCCAGGTCGGGCGCCGGTGGACGAAGAACATCAGCAGCAGCGGGCGGATGAGCACGTGCGTAAACAGAAGCAGGAGTCCAGCATCGGTCAGAAAACGGAAGACCATGTGCGCCGGTTCGCGGGCCTGCGCGCCACTGGACTGCGTGAGTGCCAACGTCATCAACGCAGATAGACCGAAGACCGTGCACAGGAACAAGGCCTGCGCGATCCAGTAGCCGCGGCTGGCGTGTCGCACGTGCCAGCGCCATTGCGCGGCGAAGCTCTGTCGGGAAGCGGGCATGGCGGTCATTCGTAGCGCAGCGCGTCGATGGGATGCAGCCGGGACGCCTTCACCGCCGGCGCGAGGCCGAACACGATACCGATCAGCGAAGTGAATCCCAGTGCCAGCATCATCGCCCAGACCGGCACCGCGGCGCCGCTCATGCCCGGAATGAACAGCGCCAGCAGCGCCGCCAGCCCCCAGCCGAGCAGCAGCCCGACCAGCCCGCCGAACAGCGACAGCACCACCGCCTCGATCAGGAACTGCACCAGGATGAAGCGTGGCGTGGCCCCGAGCGCCTTGACGATGCCGATCTCGCGGGTCCGCTCGGTCACCGATACCAGCATGATGTTCATGATGCCGATGCCGCCGACGATCAGGCTGATGCCGACCACGCCGCCGGCGACCAGGGTCACGCCGCGGATGATCGCGTCGAACTGTTCGCGGATGCGCTCGGCGGTGACGAACTCGAACGGGTCGGGTTCACCTTCGGCCACCCGGTGGCGGGCGCGCAGGATCTGGCCCATCTGCTGCTGGATCGCGGGCAGCCGCTCGGTGCCGGCGGGCCGGAACATGATCTCGATGTTGCGTTCGACCCGTTCGCCGTTGAGCGAGCGCATCGTCGAGAACGGCGCGATCACGTAGTTGTCCTGGTCCATGCCGAACAGGCTGCCGCGGCGCTCGGCCACGCCGATCACCCGGAACCATTCGCTGCCGATGCGCACGAACTGGCCGATCGGGTCGCCCGGGATCTCCAGCTTGTCGACCACGCTGGCACCAAGCACCGCGACCCGGCGCCGGCGCTCGTCGTCGCTGGCGGTCAAAAAGCGCCCGCGCTCGGGATACACCCGGACCACGTTCTGGTAGCTGCTGTCGGTGCCGATGACCTGGGTCTGGGTGGTGTTGCGGCCGTGCGAGACGCCGCTGCCGAAACTGTAGGCCTGCATCTGCGCGGTCATGTCGAGGACGCCCGGTACCCGGCCCTGCAACGCCAGGAAGTCGTTGTAGTCGATACGGTTGCCGGTGCCGAGCAGGGTCTGCTCGGTCGAGGTCCAGGCGCGCAGGGTCACCGTGTCGCTGCCGAGGTCGTCGAGCTGGGCAACGATGTTGCGGCTCAGGCCCTGCATGATCGCCACGACCGCGATCACCGCGGCCACGCCGATGATGATGCCCAGCGCGGTCAGCGCGCTGCGCAGGGCGTTGGCGCGGATCGCGGCGAACGCGGCGCGGCTGCCCTCCAGCACCGCGTGCACCAGGCCGCTGGAGAGGTCGGCCTCGTCCGCGTGCAGGATGCGGTCAGCCATGCGCCACCTCCGGTCCGGGCTGGCGGCGGTCCTCGGCGATGCGGCCGTCGACCAAGCGGATGCTGCGTTGGCAATGGTCGGCAATCTCCGCTTCGTGGGTCACCAGGATGATGGTCTGGCCCTCGGCATGCAGCTGGTCGAACAACCGCATGATCCCGGCCGTGGTGGTGCTGTCGAGGTTGCCGGTGGGCTCGTCGCCGAGCAGGATGCGCGGCCGCGTGACCAGCGCGCGGGCGATGGCGACGCGCTGGCGCTGGCCGCCGGACAGCTGGCCGGGCAGGTTGTCGAGCTTGTCGGCCAGGCCGACACGCCGCAGCGCTTCCAGCGCGCGCCGCCGGCGCTCGGCGCCGGCCATGCGCCGGTACACCAGCGGCTGCATCACGTTGGCCAGCACGCTGGCGCGCGGCAGCAGGTTGAAGCTCTGGAAGATGAAGCCGATCGCGCGGTTGCGCGCGACCGCGAGCTGGTCCTCGTCGAGGCCGGCCACGTCGCGGCCGTGCAGCAGGTAGCGGCCGGCATCGGGCACGTCGAGGCAGCCGAGCAGGTTCATCAGCGTCGACTTGCCGGAACCGGACGGACCGACGATGGCGACGTATTCGTTCTCGTCGATGCGCAGCGACAGGTCGGCGAGCGCGGTGAACCAGCCGTCGCCGATACGGTAGCGCTTGGCGATGCCGTGCAGTTCGATCACCGGCGTGGCGGTCATGGTGCCGGCTCCTGTGTCGGCGCCGGTGCTGCATCGGCCGTATCCGCCGCGCCGTCGGCGGTCGCGACACGCTGCCCGTCGCTCAGCTGCGCCAGCATCCGGCCCGGTCCGGTGACCACGCGCTGGCCGGCGTCGAGGCCGGATTCGATCGCCTGCTCGATGTCGTTCGACAGTCCCGGCGTCACCGCCGTGCGCCGCACCGTGCCGTCGTCGGCCAGCCGCCAGACGAAGGCGCCGCCGGCGTCGCGGCGCAGGGCGGCGACCGGCACCTTGAGGGTGTCGCCGCCCTGCGTGGTGACGATCTCGGCGCGACAGCTCATGCCCGGCGACAGGTCCTCGCCGCCGCCGTCCAGCAGCACGCGCACACGGAACGCGAGGCCTTCGCTGGTGCCGATCTTGCGCGCCGACGAGCCGATGTGAACCACGCGTCCGGGAATCGCGGCCTCCGGACGCGCGGCCGCGAACACCTCGACCGCCTGGCCCGGGCGGATCCGGGCGATGTCGGCCTCGTCCACGCGCAGTTCGGCGAGCAGGGCGCTGGTGTCGGCCAGGGTCATCAGGTCCGAGCCGACGATATTGGTGGTACCGGCGATCACGGTCTCGCCGGGCTTGATGTCGACCGAGATGATCCGCCCGGCGATCGGCGCGCGGAACTCGCTGCGGCGCAGCTGGTCGGCGGCCTGGTCGCGCAGCGCCAGCTGCTGGGCCAGCGCCTGCTGCGCCTCGCCGACCTGCAGCGCCGACATCTGCTGGCGGCTGCGCAGCTGGTCGACCATGTCGCGGCTGACCAGTTGCCGGTCGAGCAGGCCGCGCTGGCGTTCCACCTGGCGGCGCAGGTCGGCGTCGGCCTCTCGCAGGCGCCGGATCGACAGCTGCGCCGCCTCGACGCCGGCATTGGCGCTGGCGAGGTTCGCGGCGAAGGTCTCGCGGTCGAGGAACAGCAGCAGCTGGCCCTGTTCGATCTCGTCGCCTTCCTCCACCAGCACCTCGGCGACCCGGCCGCTGACTTCCGGACGCAGCTGGATCTGGGTCTCGAACACCAGGTTGCCCGAGGCCAGGGTGGTGTCGGCCAGCGGTCCCTGCGCGGCCGTGGCGACGGTGACCTCCGGCGCCCGCCCGCCGCGCCCGGACGACAGCGCGACCAGCATCGCGATGCCGCCGAGCAGGCACAGCGCCAGGACCAGTTTCCTCTTCATACGAACAGCGCCCAGACGCCGAACACCAGGATCCACGGCAGCGCGGCCAGCGCGGCGGCGCGTGCCCACGAGGCCTGCGTCCACACGCGGATGCCCACCGCCGCCAGCACGATCGACCACAGCTGGAACAGGCCCAGGTTCGAGGCCCAGTTGGCCCAGCGGTGGCCCGGCGGCAGGTCGAGCACGAGGCCGTTGAGCGAGGCGTAGCCCAGCTGCGTCAGCGGCTGGTCGGGCGCCTGCGCGAGCAGTGCAAGTGCGATCAGGCCGAGCGCGTAGAGCACCTGCGGCAACTGGGTCCAGACCGTGAACCGCAGCCACTGGCCCCAGCCGTGCCGCGGCCCGCGGGTCGCCAGCCGTTCGAGCAGCATGTACACCGAGCCCAGCAGCACGACCAGCAGGCCGCTCGCGAAGACACCACCGATCGCGCTGATCGGTGCCGTGTACGGCGCCATCGCCAGCAGTTGCGGCCGGACCTGGGCCAGTTCCTGCCCGGACATACGCGCGCCCATCTGCTGGACCTGCTGCTCGACGATCCACTCGGGCGACATCGGCGTGATGAACACGTACAGCGCCACGACCGTGATCGCGCTGGTCAGCAGGAACGCACCCCAGCCCCAGAAGCGGCGCGTGGGCAGTGCCTCGAACAGCGAGACAGGGGCGAGAAACAGGTCGATCAGGCCGCTTGTGAAACTGGAACTGGGGCGGGACATGGCGCACCTCGGAGTTGTCGAGGCGCCAACATCGCAAGCCGGCCCGCGCGGCGGTTGCGGAAAGTGACCGGCGGTCGGGCGCGGTGGGGAACGGTCGACGCGGGCCCAGGCAGGGTGGGGCCCGACCCGCCACTCGTGTGAAGCGCCAGGACGGGCCGACCCGCGCAATGGCTGGTCTCATTGGAAGGACTGCGTGTTCTTACGAATCATCGATCGATGCCATGAAGGTACGGAATGACCGCAACCGCCACCTTGTCCAGCAAGTTCCAGATCTCCGTGCCCAAGGCGGTGCGCGAGGCGCAGCATTGGCAGGCCGGCCAGAAGTTCGTGTGCATTCCGAAGGGCAAGGGCGTGCTGGTGATCCCGGTACCGGAACTGGATCAGCTGGCGGGCATCGCCAAGGGCGCGCGCACCGACGGTTACCGCGACCGCGAGGATCGCTATTGATGGCAGTGCCGCCGCGCGTGGTCGATGCTTGCCGCGGACCTGCATCGCGAGCACAAGCTGGCGGCCGCCGATGCCATCGTCTATGCGACAGCGCGACACCAGGGGGCGGAATTGCTGACCTGCGATGCCCGTTTCGAAGGGCTGTCCGGGGTGGCGCTGTTCCCGAAGCCTGCGCACGGCTAGCAGGCCTGTTGCGGTCGTCAGGAATCCGAACTCAGAATTCCAGATCCAGCGCCGCGCACAGGTAGTCGACGAACGGGCCCAGCGTTGCGAGGTCTTTCGCGATGGTCTGCCGCAGTCGCGGCCCGGTCATCGTGTCGTCGCCGAGCGTGCGCCAGAACACCCAGTTCCTGTGCTTGAGGTCGTCGATGTACTCGAAGTCGGCCGGGAAGCCGCGCGGCGGGCGCACCAGCATCTCGCTGGTCTCGAACTCGAAGCGGCGGCGCAGTTTCGGGTCGTGCGCGGCGGCCTTCCAGCTGCCGGGGTTGTCGACGATGAACTGGCGGATCCGGCGCTGGGTCGGCGGTTCGGGATGCCACACCCCGGCGCCGACGAAACTTTCGCCCGGTTGCAGGTGGACGTAGAACGAGGGCGCCGGCACCTCGCGGCGCCGTTCGTGGAACAGCCGCGCGCCCTGCCAGGACTTGTACGGCGACTTGTCGTTGGAGAAGCGCGCGTCGCGGTAGATGCGGAACAGCGAGCCGCCCTGGGTGCGTGGGTCGGCGCGGAAGTGTCCGCTGACAGCCGCGAGGTCGGGCTGCAGGTCGGTGATCAGTTGCAGGAACGGCTGGCGCACGTGTGCTTCGTAGTCGGCCTTGTGCGCGGCGAACCAGGTCTTGTCGTTGTTGCGGGCCAGCCCGCGCAGGAATTTGAAGCTCTTGTCGCTGAAATAGGTGGTCATTCGGTTGTCGGGGCGGTCAGCTGCGCCTGCAGGTCGCGGCCCCAGTCGCCGAGGGCGTCGAGCAGCGCGCGTTTGTGGAGGTCGTCGGGATTGTCGAGGCGCAAGGCCGCGATCTGCGTGAAATAGTCGTCCAGGCCCAGCTCGGACAGCGTGGTGCCCGGCGCCAGGCGCGCGCGTCGGTAGTCGTCCCAGCGCGTGCGCTCGTCTGGCGTCAGCGTGTCGGGCCAGTTGCGCGCGCGGTAGCGGAACAGCAGTTCGGGCAGGCGTGGGTCGGCGAAACCGAAATCGCGCGTGCCCAGCTGCGCCGGCGCGGTCGCGCGGACCTGGGCGCAGCGCCGGCGGTCGCCGTCGCCGATGAAGCCGTCGTACAGCGAGCCGTCGACATCGGACGGTGCGTACTCGCGTTCCAGCGCGTAGACGCGGCGGATTTTCTCGGCCAGCGCCGGTCCCGCGGCGCGCAGGCGCGCTGCGCGGGCCTCGGTCGCGACGGAATCGATCGACAGGCGCTGCAGGTCGGCCTCGCGCAGGTGGTCCCAGGCGACCAGCGCCGGACAGCGGTTGCTGTGCACTTCCTTCAACGGCACCCGGCGCACGCCCTCGGGCAGGTCCTGGCTGCGCACGAACAGGCGCGCGGCGATCGCGTCGGCGTCGAGGTCGAGCAGGGCGTCGGGGTCCTCGTCCAGGTCGAACACGATCACGCGGCTGTCGATCTTCGGGTGCCGCGCCAGCGGCAGCACCGGCGCGGCGCACAGGCGCGCGGCCGGATAGCGCTGCGAGACATGCAGCACCGGCGTCATCGCGACGGTGTCGAGCATCGACGACGCGTGGCGCTTGTCGCGCAGCTTCGCGGTGTAGTCCCACAGCCGCGGCTGGGCATTGCGGAACAGGCGGGCGATGCCGATCAGTGCGCGCACGTCCGACAGTGCCTCGTGGGCGTCGCCCTGGCGCACGCCGTTGGCCTCGGCCAGGTGCTCGAGCTTGAACGAGGTCGCGCCGTCCTCGCGTTGCGGCCAGACCAGGCCGTCGGGACGCAGGGCGTGCGCCAGCCGCATCACGTCGAGCAGGTCCCAGCGCGAATTGCCGCCGCGCCATTCGCGCTCGTAGGGATCGTGGAAATTGCGGAACAGGCCGAAGCGGATGAATTCGTCGTCGAAGCGCAGCGAGTTGTAGCCCAGCGTGCAGGTTTTCGGCCGGGCCATCTCGTCGACGATGCGCGAGAACGCGTCGGCCTCGGTGATGCCGTCACGCAGCGCGGCCTGCGGGGTGATGCCGGTGATCAGGGTGGCGACCGGGGAGGGCAGCAGGTCGTCGGCCGGACGCACGAACAGGTCGACCGGTTCCTCGATCTCGTTGAGCGCGGCATCGGTGCGGATCGCCGCGAACTGGGCGATGCGCGTGCGCCGCGGGTCGGCGCCGAAGGTTTCGAGGTCGTAGAACAGGAACGTATCGCTCACGCGCGCGCCTCCGCCAGCGGTTCCAGCGTGGCGAGGACGTCGCGATCCAGCGCCGCCCAGTCGACCGCGTCGAGGGTGTCGATGCCGGCAGTCGCGCGCTGCAGGATGTCGCGCTGCAGTTCGCTGCGATGCAGGGCGGTCGCATAGGGGATGCGCATGAAGGTCACCATCGCGTAGTGCGGGATGAAGCGGTCCGGATGGCGCGCCTGCAGCTGCAGTTCCAGCGCGCGCTGCAGCAGGTAGTCCGGATCGTCGACCCGGTCGCGCATCTCGTGGTAGTTCTCCAGCGCCATCTGCTGGATCGCGCGGGCGTTGGGCTTGCGCTCGGCCTCGAAGGCGGCGAATGCGGCCGCGCTGTCGCCGCCCGCGCACAGGTGGTTGGCCAGCGCCACGCAGTCCTCGAACGCGCAGTTCATGCCCTGGCCGTGGAACGGCACCATGGCGTGCGCGGCATCGCCGATCAGCACCGCCTGCCCGCCGAGGTGCCAGCGCTCGAGGTACAGCGTGGCCAGCAGGCCGACCGGGTTGTCGTCGAAATCCCGGGCCAGGTCGGGAATCAGCGGCACTGCATCGGGGAAGTCGCGCTGGAAGAAGGCCAGCGCCTGGGCGCCCTCGGTGATGGTTTCGAAGCTCGGATACGGCCCTTCGTGCGGCATGAACAGCGTCACCGTGAAGGTGCGCTCGTCGTTGGGCAGGGCGATGCACATGTAGTGGCCGCGCGGCCAGATGTGCAGGGCATTGGGTTCGATCTGGAACCCGCCGTCGTAGCCGGGCGGGATCTCCAGCTCCTTGTAGCCATGGTCGAGCCAGTCGGTGCGCTCACCGAGGTCGGCGCGCTGCAGCATCTGCGCGCGCAGCGTCGAGCCCGCGCCGTCGGCGCCGATCAGCAGCGCGAAGCGGTGCTCGTGTTCGGCCAGGTCGCCGCGCAGCCAGAGGGTGGACGCGGCGAAGTCCACGCGGTCCAGCCGGCGGTCGAAATGCAGGCGCACGCCGGCGGCCTCGGCGGCGTCGAGCATCACCACGTTGAGGTCGCCGCGGTTGATCGACCAGATCACCTCGCTGTCGTCGCGCCCGTAGCGCTGCAACTGCGGTTCGCCGCCGAGCGGATGCACCATGCGGCCGCGCATCATCACCGCCTGCTGCAGCACGTTGCCGTCGACACCGGCCTGGCGCAGCGCATGCAGCCCGCGCTCGGCCAGCGCGAGGTTGATCGAGCGCCCGCCGGCATAGCCGAACCGGCGCGGGTCGCCGCGGCGTTCGAACACGTCGACCTGCCAGCCGCGCTGGGCCAGCAGGATCGCCTGCAGCGCGCCGGCCAGGCCGGCGCCGATGATCGTGACGTGGCGCGTGGCCATCAGCGCGGCGCCCCGCCGAAGGCTTCGGACGCGGGATTCATGCCTGCCGCCAGTGCAGGACCGCGCGGACGAAGCGCAGGATGTCGGCATGGGTGTTGTACAGCGGCGCCGGCGAGATGCGGATCACGTCGGGCTCGCGCCAGTCGCCGAGCACGCCCTGCGCGGCCAGCGACTCGAACAGCGCACGGCCCTGCTCGCGGCCGCCGCGCACGCGCAGCGACAGCTGGGCGCCGCGGCGTGCCGGTTCGTCCGGGGTGACGATGTCGAGCACGTCGTCCAGCTGCGCATGGATCAGCGTTTCGAGATAGCCGGTCAGGATTTCCGACTTGCGCCGCAGCGCCGGCATGCCCGCCTGCGCGAACAGGTCCAGCGAGGCGCGCAGCGGCGCGAGGCCGAGGATCGGCGGATTGCTCAGCTGCCAGCCCTCGGCGCCGGGCGTGGGCTGGAAGTGCGGGCCCATCTGGAAGCGCGTGGCCGCGTCGTGGCCCCACCAGCCGGCGAAGCGCGGGCGGTCGGTATGCGCGTGGCGCGCGTGCACGAACGCGCCGGCCACCGCACCCGGCCCCGCGTTGAGGTACTTGTAGTGGCACCAGACCGCGAAATCGGCGCCGCTGTCGTGCAGTCGCAGCGGCAGGTTGCCGGCCGCGTGCGCCAGGTCGAAGCCGACCACTGCACCGGCGGCATGGCCGAGCCGGGTGATCTCGGCCAGATCGAACGCCTGGCCGGTGCGGTACTGCACGCCGGGCCACAGCACCAGCGCCAGGCGCGGGCCGTGCATGGCGATCGCGGCCTCGATCGCCGCCATCGAGAACAGCCCGCCGGGCGCGTCGGGTTCGAGCTCGATCAGGTCGGTCGCCGGGTCGAAACCGTGGAAGCGCAGCTGCGATTCGAGGGCGTAGCGGTCCGACGGAAACGCACCGGCCTCCATCAGGATCGCCGGGCGTTCGCGCGTGGGCCGGTAGAAGCTGACCATCAGCAGGTGCAGGTTGGCGGTCAGCGAGTTCATCGCCACCACTTCCGACGGTTCGGCGCCGACCACCTCGGCGAGCTGTTCGCCGACCAGGGCGTGGTAGGTCATCCACTGCGAATTGCCGCGGAAATGGCCCTCGACGGCTTCCATCGCCCACTTGTCGAGCACGTCCTCGACCTGGGCGCGGGCGCCGCGCGGCTGCAGGCCCAGCGAGTTGCCGACGAAGTAGGCCTGCTCCACGTCGCCGAAGCGCGGGATCAGGAACGCGTCGCGGAACGCGCGCAGCGGGTCGGCGGCGTCCTGCTGCCGCGCATGGTCATCGGAGAACAGGTCGGAAAGCGGGTCGGTCATTCGGGTACTCGTCATTGCGCGCTGTGGCGGGCATCGCGACGCGCTGGGATGCCCGCCACGGTGCCATTGTCCATGGTGCGGACGCCCGCGGCGCGCCTGCCGTGGCACGGCATCACGCGAAGCGCGAGGCGGGCAGGCCCAGCCACTCCAGCGCGGTGCCGTGGTAGATGCGGGCGCGTGCGGCATCGTCGAGCGCGATCGCCTCGATGCCGGCGCCCGGATGTTGTTCGCCAAGCGGGAAGGGATAGTCGGTGCCGAGCATCACCCGGTCGACGCCGCAGGTGTCGAGCAGGTACTCGAGCGCGCGCGGGTCGGCGACCCAGGAATCGAAGTACAGCCGCTTGAGGTAGTCGCGCGGATTGTGCGGATTGTCGGTCGCGACCAGGTCCGGGCGCATGTTGAAGCCGTGCTCGATGCGGCCGATGGTGTAGGGGAAGCTGCCGCCGCCATGGGCCAGGCAGACCTTCAGTTTCGGCAGGCGCTGCAGCACGCCGCCGAAGATCAGGCAACAGGCCGCGCGCGACTGCTCGGCCGGCATGCCGACCAGCCACGGCAGCCAGTACCTGGGCATCGATTCGCTGCCCATCATGTCCCAGGGATGCACGAGGATCGCCGCGCCCAGGTCCGCGGCGGCCTCGAAGAACGGGAACAGCTCCGGTGCGTCGAGGTTCCAGTCACCGACGTGGCTGCCGATCTGCACGCCCTGGAGCCCGAGCTCGTCGACGCAGCGCTCCAGCTCCTGCACCGCCAGCCTCGGCGATTGCAGCGGCACCGTGCCGATGCCGGCGTAGTGCCGAGGATGGTCTGCCACGATGGCGGCCATGTGGTCGTTGAGCGACTGGTGCAGTTCCAGCGCATGCTGCGGTCGTGCCCAGTAGCTGAACATCACCGGCACCGTGCTGATGACCTGGACCTGCACGCCGAAACGCGCGTAGTCGTCGATGCGTTCCTGCGGATCCCAGGTCCGCGACCAGATCTCGCGGAAGAAGCGGCCGTCCTTGTAGATGCGGTGGCGGCCATCCTCGGTGTGGTGGATCACCGGGAAGCGCATCTCGCCGTACTTCGCCGCCAGGTCCGGCCAGTCGCGCGGCAGGATATGGGCGTGGATGTCGATCTTGAGCATCGGAGGACCCGGTGGTCAGGGGACGTAACGGTCGATATCGAGGGCGCCATGGAAGACGCCGAGGATATGCAGTGTGTCGTCATCCACGGCGTGCAGGTAGGCGATGCGGTAGTGCCCATAGAGGAGCATGCGAATCTCGCCTTCGGCCTCCGCGCGCAGGCGCGAGCCCATGTCGGGGAACTGCTGCAGTTGCTCGGCGCGCTGGACAATGCCGTCCACCACCTTGATTGCCGCGGCGGGATTGTCCACTGCAATATGGCCATGGATATCCTCCAGCCATGCCAGCGCCTCAGCCGACCAGTTCAGCTTCGCCACGAACGGATTCTCTCCAGCACCTCAGCATGGCCGACCGTGCGTCCCGCGCGCACATCGGAGAGGCCGCGTTCGAGCATCCGCTCGAAGGCCAGTTCCCGCAGGATTTCCTCGTAGCTGGCATCTTCGGGCTGGGCCTCGATCGCATCGAGCAGGACCGACTTGGGGGTGCGGGCAAGCGTGTCGGGCTGGTTCATCTGCATGGCTCCTGTGCGAGGGCGGATCCTGCATGGATTCTACTCGGCTGGCCTTGCGGGGACAGAAGGACACGGCGTGGGTGCGATTTCGGGCATCTCCGGAGTCTTCCGCTCGATGCTGCGCAGCCAGTCTGCACTTCCGGCCCGAGTGTCGCGACACGCATCGAATACCGGTCTGTGCTTGCCCTCGACTCGCGTCGCCGCGTTGCAGCCCTTGCCAGGACGGCCAGTCCTGGCGGCGGACTGCGCATTGCGCTGTGATCCGAAGGCTGCGCCGAGCCTGCGACATCTGATGCGTGTCGCAACACCAGCATCGGAAGCCCTCAGGTGATGTCGGCCAGCGAGTCCGGATCGGCGTCGTAGCGGGCCGGGCGCGGATTGACGTGGCCGCAGGCGGTACAGGTGCGGTGCTCGACCGAGCCGTAGAAGCGGTCGAACACCGGCGGGAAGTCCTGTTCGATGTCGTGCAGGTGGAAATACTGCTCGAACAGCTTGTGGTTGCAGCGCTCGCAGAACCAAAGCAGGCCATCGTCCTCGTGCGGCAGGCGCTTGCGTTCGACGACCAGGCCGATCGAGTCGGGCCCGCGCTGCGGCGAATGCGGCACGCGCGGCGGCAGCAGGAAGGTCTCGCCGGCGCGGATCGGGATGTCGCGCGGGCGGCCGTCCTCCTGGATGCGCAGCACCATCTCGCCTTCCAGCTGGTAGAACCATTCCGGACCTTCGTCCCAGTGGTAGTCGGTGCGCGCATTCGGACCACCGACCACCATCACGATGAAGTCGCCGTCGTAGATGCACTTGTTGCCGACCGGCGGCTTGAGCAGGTGCCGGTGTTCGTCGATCCACTTCTGGAAGTTCAGCGGTGCGGGAATCATCGCGGGGTCTCCGGCTGGCCCGCGGAGCGGGCGGACTGCGTCGGTGTCGCAGATGTTTCCCTTCCCCCGCCCGCGGGGGAAGGTGCCAGACTGCTAATGCAGGATGCCGGAGCGAACGGCGAAGCCGGCCCGGAGGGCGTGCCGCGGGAGCGGCACGTAAGGGCGGATGGGGGCGCGTCAGTGGCGAGATGGTCGCCGTCGTCAGGAACGGGCGCATGGGGGGTTGCCCTCACCCCACCGTCGGCGTTGCCGACGGTTCCCCCCTCTCCCGCAGCGCGGGAGAGGGGGGTCGGTTGGCGACCGGTGGTCGCTATGCATTTGAGCTCGATCGCGATCGGCGTCGGCAGCGCGGTGACGCCCAGCGTGGTGCGGCAGGGTGCGGTCGCGGGGTCGGGGAAGTGTTCGGCCCACACCGCGTTGTAGGCGGCGAAGTCGCCGGCCATGTCGGTCAGGTAGACGGTCACGTCGACGAGATCCTCCCAGCGCGCGCCGCTGGCCTCGAGCACGGCACGGACGTTGGCGAACACGGCACGGGTCTGGGCGACGATGTCGTAGGCGATCAGCGCGCCGTCGGCATCGGCGACGTTGCCCGGAACGGTACCGGTCGCCGGGTCGCGCGGCCCGATGCCCGACAGCAACAGCAGTTCGCCGACGCGACGCGCGTGCGGGTAGCTGCCGACGGGTGGCGGGGCGGTGCCGGTCTGGATCGCGTCGGACATCGCGGCCTCCCGTGGCTCAGTCGCGCGGCTGGGTGGTCGGCATGCCGGCGATCGCGGCCTGATAGGCCGGCTCCACGTCGTCGGCGCTGAAGATGTCGATCGCCATCGGCCGCACCCGGCCGTCGCGCAGGCTGTAGACCCAGCCGTGCACGCCAAGCTTCTGGCCGCGGGCCCAGGCGTCCTGCACGACGGTCGTACGGCAGACGTTGGCGACCTGCTCGATGACGTTGAGCTCGCACAACCGCGCGTGACGCAGGTTCTCGGTGGGCACGCGCGCGAGGTATTCCGCGTGCTTGGTGGCGATGTCGCCGACATGCCGCAGCCAGTTGTCGGCCAGGCCGACGCGGGTGTCGGTGAGGCTGGCATGCACGCCGCTGCAGCCGTAGTGGCCGACGACGAGGATGTCCTCGACCTTCAGCAGGTCGACCGCGAACTGGATCGCGCTGAGTGCGTTGAGGTCGGTATGGATGACCAGGTTGGCGACGTTGCGGTGCACGAACACCTCGCCCGGGTCCATCCCGATGATCTGGTTGGCGGGCACGCGCGAGTCGGAGCAGCCGATCCACAGGTACTTCGGCGACTGCTGGCGCGACAGGCGGTCGAAGAAGGTCGGGTCTTCGTGGCGTACGCGGTCGGACCACTCGCGGTTGCGTTGCAGCAGGGTCTCGAGGTCTTTCTTCATGCGGGCATTATTCCAGACGGCGGGTCGTGGGGGCGTCGAACGGCGGCGCTGCGTTCGGCCGTTCAGATCGATGCCATGCGCCCGCCGTCGACCGGCAGGCTGACCCCGGTGATGTAGCCCGCCGCCGGCGAGCACAGGAACGCGATGACGCCGCCGGTCTCGGCGGGGGACGCGAAGCGGCCGAGCGGCACGGTGGCGCGCATGCCGGCCAGGATCGCGTCGGCCGGCTTGCCGGTCGCGGCAGCGCGGTCGTGGACGATCTGCTCGATGCGTCCGGTTTCGGTGTAGCCGGGCAGCACGTTGTTGACGGTGATGTCGTCGGGCCCGAGTTCCTTCGACAGCGTCTTCGCCCAGCCGGCCACCGCGCCACGCACGGTGTTGGACACGCCGAGCCCCGGGATCGGCTCGCGCACCGACGTCGACACCACGTTGACGATGCGCCCCCAGTGCGCCGCGCGCATCGCCGGCAGCAGCGCCTGCACCAGCACCTGGCCGGCCAGCAGGTGGCGCCGGAAGGCATCGGTGTAGGCATCCAGGGTCGCGGTGTGCGCGGGGCCGCCCGGCGGGCCGCCGGTGTTGTTGACCAGGATCTGCGCCGGATGCGCGGCGACGTGCGCCTCGACGGTGGCCTGCAGCGCCGCGGTGTCGGCCATGTCGACCGCGAGCACGCAGTGGACCTGGCTACGCGGCGTGGGCAGCGCATCGGCGACGGCCTGCAGCGCGTCCGCGCGCCGCGCCAGCACCGTGACCGACGCGCCGAGCAGCGCGAGTTCCTGCGCCGCCGCGCGGCCGATGCCTTCGGATGCGCCGCAGACCAGTGCGTGGCGGCCGCCGAGATCGAGGTCCATGGTTCAGGTCTCCGGATGTGGAAGTGTGGGGCCGGCGCGCACCAGGTCCGTGATCGCGCGGGCGCGGCGGGTTCCCGTGGTCACGCGCGCGCGCCGAGCGACTGCACCATGCGTTCGCGCAACTGGACGTCGTCGTCGGCCTGCGGCGGCGCAAGTTCGTCGAGGGTGAAGCCGCGTTCCAGCGCGTCGTCGGCGTCGAGGCCGTCGAAGGCGACGAAATCGGCGTCGAGCAGCATGCCGCGTGCGGTGTCCTCGCTGTCGTAGTGCAGGGTGTTGCCGTCGCTGTCGAAGACCTCGGCGGTGCCGGCCTCGAGCACGCGCAGCCGCGCCCACACCACCGTGCGGCCGAGCATCGCCAGCCACCATTGCGCATCTGTCATCGGAACCTCCTCGAAATCAGGGCGCCAGCGACCACAGCCACAGCACCACGGAAGCGGTCAGCGCGCCCAGGATCACGATCAACGAGATCCGCGCCGGCGTGGCGAGACCGGTGAACTGGCGGTCGGGCACTTCGCGGTAGCCGCCGGCCAGCAGCCAGCGCAGCGCGCCCGGGCGCAGAAATGCATTGTCGCCCAGACGTTCGCGGACCCGCGGATGGCGCTCGCGCAGGTGCACCAGCGACAGCGGCCAGAAGATCACGAACGCGGTGATGCCACCGATCGCGACACCGAAGAAGCACAGGGCGAGAAAGAGCGTCATCAGGGGCCAGGGGCCAGGGGCCAGAGAGCGGGGAAGGGCGACGGCAGTACGCACGGATTCCGCCGCACCCCTGGTCCCCGGCCCCTGGTCTCTGGCCTCGGCACCCTCAATACTCCGCCGAGCCGGGTGCGCGCGGGTAGGGAATCGCGTCGCGGATGTTGGACAGGCCGCAGACGTAGACGATCAGCCGCTCGAAGCCGAGGCCGAAGCCGGCATGCGGCACCGTGCCGTAGCGGCGGAAGTCGCGGTACCAGCCGTAGTGCCCGCGGTCGAGGCCGAACTGGTCCATGCGCGCGTCGAGCACGTCCAGGCGCTCCTCGCGCTGGCTGCCGCCGATGATCTCGCCAATGCCCGGCGCCAGCACGTCCATCGCCGCGACGGTCCTGCCGTCGTCGTTGAGGCGCATGTAGAACGCCTTGATGTGCTCGGGATAGTTGGTCACCACCACCGGGCGGCCGACGTGCTGTTCGGTCAGCCAGCGCTCGTGCTCGGTCTGCAGGTCCAAGCCCCATTCGACCGGGAATTCGAACTTGAGCCCGGACTTCTGCAGCAGCGCGACCGCGTCGGTGTACTCGATCCGCTCGAACGGCGCATTGATGAACTTCTCCAGACGCGTCACCGCGTCCTTCTGCACGCGCTCGGCGATGAAGGCCATGTCGTCGGCGCGCTCGTCGAGCACCGCGCGGAACAGGTACTTGAGGAATTCCTCGGCCACGCGCGCGTCCTCGGCGAGGTCGGCGAAGGCGATCTCCGGCTCGATCATCCAGAACTCGGCCAGGTGGCGCGTGGTGTTGCTGTTCTCGGCGCGGAAGGTCGGGCCGAAGGTGTAGACCTTGCTCATCGCCAGGCAGAAGGCCTCGACGTTGAGCTGGCCGGATACGGTCAGGAAGGTTTCCTTGCCGAAGAAATCGCGGCTGAAATCGACCTTGCCGTCCTTGATCGGCAGGTTGGCCAGGTCCAGCGTGGAGACCCGGAACATCTGCCCCGCGCCTTCGGCGTCGGAGGTGGTGATGACCGGGGTGTTGATCCAGTAGTAGCCGTTCTCGTGGAAGTAGCGGTGCGCGGCCTGCGCCAGGCAGTGGCGGATGCGGGTGACCGCGCCGAACAGGTTGGTGCGCGGGCGCAGGTGCGCGACTTCGCGCAGGAACTCCAGCGAGTGCGCCTTGGGCTGGATCGGGTAGGTCTCCGGATCCTCGACCCAGCCGACGACCTCCAGCGATTCGGCCTGGATCTCGAAGCTCTGGCCCTGGCCCTGGGACTTCACCAGCGTGCCGCTGGCGACGACCGAACAGCCGGCGGTCAGCCGCTTCACCTCGGACTCGTAGTTGGGCAGCGTGTCCGGCGCGACCACCTGGATCGGCGCGAAGCACGAGCCGTCGCTGACGTTGACGAAGCTCAGCCCCGCCTTGGAGTCGCGGCGCGTGCGCACCCAGCCGCGGACGGTGACTTCGCCGCCTTCGGGCAGGTGCCCGGCAAGGGCCTGTTGGACGCTGGTCGTGGTCATGCTTGAATCCTGGAAATCCGAACCGATAACACGGGGCGACACAGTCTACCGGACCGCGTCGCCGCGCCGGCGCCCGCCGCCGCGGTCAGCCGCCGGTCCGCTCCCCGGGAGTACACTGCACGCTATGGCCATCGCACTCGCCCCCGCCGCCCTCGAACGCGCCCGCCGCTTCCTCGCCGCCAGTCCCGGTGCCCTGGGCATCCGCTTCGGCGTCACCAAGACCGGCTGCTCGGGCTGGGGCTATGTCGTCGACCTGGCCCATGACGAGCAGCCCGGCGACAGCGTGACCGAGCAGGATGGCGTGCGCATCTACGTCGACGCGAAGAGCCGGCCGATCGTCGACGGCACCGAGATCGACTTCGCGCAGAAGGGACTGAACCAGGAATTCGTGTTCCGCAACCCGAACGCGGCCGCCGAGTGCGGCTGTGGCGAGAGCTTTACCACCGACGCCGACAAGGCGGTCTGAGCGCGCCGCCTGCGGCCTCCGGCCAGGCCGGAAGCAGGTATGGCGCTCAGACCCAGCCCGTCAGGTAGTACAGCCCGATCACCGCGAACACCGCGGCGGTGCTGATGATCGTGATCGCGAAGATGTCGCCGTAGGACTGGCGGTGGGTCAGGCCGGTGACGGCGAGCAGGGTGATCACCGCGCCGTTGTGCGGCAGGGTGTCCATGCCGCCGGAGGCCATCGCCGCGACCCGGTGCAGCACGTCCATGGGGATGCCCGCGGCCTGCGCGTTGGCGATGAAGCTCTCGGCCATCGCCGCCAGCGCGATGCCCATGCCGCCCGAGGCCGAGCCGGTGATGCCGGCCAGCGCGGTCACGGTGACCGCCTCGTTGACCAGCGGGTCGGGGATGCTGTTGAGGCCGTTGGCGACCAGCAGGAAGCCGGGCAGGGCGGCGATGACCGCGCCGAAGCCGTACTCGGACGCGGTGTTCATCGACGCCAGCAGCGCGCCGCCGATCGCGGTCTTCGTGCCCTCTGCGAACTTGCGCGTGACCGGCCGCCAGGCCAGTGCGATGACCGCGAGGATGCCGACCAGCAGCGCGCCCTGGACGGCCCAGATCGCCGACACCCGCGAGACCTCCTGCACCACCGGCGCGGCCTCGCCCATCACCGCCGGCACGAAGCTGTGGCTGCTGCCGTACAGCTGCGGGATCAGTACCGTGAACAGCTTGTTGGACACGCCGACCAGCACCAGCGGCAGCAGTGCGACCAGCGGATGCGCGAGGCGGTCGCCGGCGAACGGCTCCGGCTCGTTGCGCAGCTCGCTGCCGTAGCCCTCGCTGGCGGCGGACGCGCTGCGCCGGCGCCACTCCAGGTAGGCCATGCCGCCGGCGAAGATCAGCACCGAGCCGACCGTGCCCAGCACCGGCGCGGCCCAGGAATCGGTGCCGAAGAACGCGGTCGGGATGATGTTCTGGATCTGCGGCGTGCCGGGCAGCGCCATCATCGTGAAGGTGAAGGCGCCGAGCGCGATCGTGCCCGGGATCAGGCGCTTGGGGATGTCGCTCTGGCGGAACAGCTCGGCCGCGAACGGATACACGGCGAACACCACGACGAACAGCGACACGCCGCCGTAGGTCAGCAGCGCGCACACGGTGACGATCGACAGCATCGCCTGCTTCGGCCCGAACAGCCGGATGGTCGCGGCGACGATCGACTTGGAGAAACCCGACAGCTCGATGACCTTGCCGAACACCGCGCCGAGCAGGAACACCGGGAAATACAGCTTCAGGAACCCGACCATCTTGTCCATGAACAGGCCGGTGAACATCGGCGCGACCAGGCTCGGGTCGGTCAGCAGCACCGCGCCCATCGCCGCGACCGGCGCGAACAGGATCACGCTGTGGCCGCGGTAGGCGACGTACATCAGGAAACACAGCGCGCCCAGTACGATCACGAAATCCATGGCAGACCCACACGACAGGCGGCCCGCGGGCCAGACGGCGGGCAGTGTCGGCGGCGGCGCGCGTCCGCGGCCATTGTCCGAAGGTACAGGTGGCCCCGCGAAACGGGACGGGTGCTATTCGACGCTGACCCCGGGAATCGTGCCGTCGGCGGCACGGATGCCGTCGCGCACCGTCTCCCACCAGCGGGCATGCTCCTCGCTTGCCAGGTACGCCGCATAGGAAACGCCGGCAATCGCCGAGGGCTCGCAGTCGCTGCGTCCGCTCGCCAGCAGCGCGCACATGGTCTGCAGCAGCGGCAGGCCGGGCAACGCGTCCTCGAGGAACAGGAACTGGCCGGCCTGGTTGATCTCGAGGAAATGCACGTCGCCGTCCGCATCGACCACCAGGTCGATGCTGCCGCTCACCAGGCCGAGCTGGCGCATCAGCGCGCGCAGGCGGTCGAGCGTTGCCCCCGGGAGCGTCGCCGGCGACGCGGACAGGGCCTGGTCCAGCGTGCCGGCGCGCCAGTCGATGAAGGTGGCGTCGCCGGACGTGGCCAATCGCACGGCGTAGGCGTGCTCGCCGACCAGGATCACGCGCAGGTCGGCGGTTTTGTCGACCAGCGCCTGAAAGATGCCCGGGCACAGGCGCAGGCTGGCATCGTCGTCGAGCATGTCCGCCTCGACCACGCGCGCATAGGTGCTGAAGATGCGGCCGCTGTCGCTGTCCTGCCAGGAATGGGTCTGGAAGGGCTTGTAGACGATGCGGCGGTGGCTTGCGGCGAATTCGCGGATCCGTACGGGATCGGCCGACATCAGCGTGGCGGGGAACGCCAGGCCCACGGCGCGTGCGGCGCGCAGCTGGGTGAGCTTGTTCTCCGCCGCGATCGCCGCCTCGGGGCGGTTGACCCACAGGACGTCGTCCCAGGCGTCGGGACTGGCCTGCAGGTTGTTGATGAAGCGTCCCCACTCGTTGCGCAGGAACGGCCGGTCCGCCGCGTTGGCACCAGCGAATGCCTCCGGAAGACGCGGGCGCCGGTACCACACGCTCGGTACATGCGCGGTACCGCAGGCACGGACGCCGTCGAGCGCATCGCAGTGCAGCGACACCGGCTCGAGCGCGGGATCGGCCCAAGAGGAGATCCACAGGGGGTCGCAACCGTTGCGGCGCAGCCCCCAGCATGCGGCGTGGGCATGCAGGTCGTGCGCGAGACAGGAGAGGATCAGCGGGCGGGGCCGGGGTGCGGGCATCGTCGATCGACCGGTGATGAGTGGCGCGCGCAACGCGAAGGCGCCCCGCGGGGCGGGGCGCCGGTATGGCTGTCGCGATCGGGAGCGTCGTGCCGTCCGGCTGCGGCCTGCGTTGGCAGGGACGCCGCGTGCACCGGCGGCACCGACGCCTTGCCTCAGAGGTAGGTGCCGGGATCGGAGGGATCGTCGCCGTTGGGGCCGGTGGCATTGGTGGTGTGGGGGCGGCCGCCGGAGATCGCCTCGATCTCGCGTTCGGTCAGTTCGCGCGCCGCGACGCGGGCGAAGGGACGGGCTTCGGTTGTGTTCTGTTCCACGTGTTCCTGATGCTGCTTCATGGATGTCTCCATCTTCGTCAGGGACCGGAAGTCGGGATACGGGTCGTTCCGGGGGCGACCGGCATCGATCCTTGGTGATCGCGCGCGAGATGTCTGTTACCGGTGTCGTGTTTTCGCGATCCCGGCGCGATCAGGTTTGCCGGGGCTCATCAGCCTGAACGGGACGGCCGTCGCGCAGGGCGATGACCCGGTCCGCGCTGCGGATGGTTTCCGGCCGGTGCGCGATGACGATGCGGGTGATGGGCAGGGATGCGATCGCGGCATTGATCGCGCGTTCGCGGGCGACATCGAGATGGCTCGTGGCCTCGTCGAGCAGCAGGATCGCAGGTTCGCGGTAGAGCGCGCGCGCCAGCAGCACGCGCTGCCGCTGTCCGCCCGACAGCGAGGCGCCCATGTCGCCGACCAGCGTCTCGTAGCCCATCGGCATCGTCACGATGTCCTCGTGGATGCACGCCGCCTGCGCCGCGCGCTCGATCCGCGCCGGCGTCGCGTCGGGATCGAAGAACGTGATGTTGTCGGCGATCGATCCGGCGAACAGCACGTCGTCCTGCATCACCGCGCCGAACAGGGTGCGGTAGCGGGCCAGGCCCAGGTGATGGATGTCGATGCCGTCGATGCGCACGCGCCCGGCCGTGGGCGGCAGCAGCCCGAGCAGGACCTTGGCCAGCGTGGTCTTGCCGCACCCGGAGGGGCCGGTGATCGCGACGTTCTCGCCGGCCTCGATGACGAGGCTGCAGTCGCGCAGGATCCAGGGCTCGTCCTCGGCGTAGCGGTAGCCGACGCCGTCGAGCTCGATTCGCGGCTTCGGCGGCGGGCCGCCATAGCCGCCGTGGACGTGCGGCTCGGCGGTCGCGAGCGCGATATCGGCGATGCGCTCGCCGTGCATGCCCAGCAGCCGGAACTCGATCAGCTTGTCGACCAGGCTGCCGGCGCGGGTCGCGAACAGTTCCGCGTACGCGACGAAGACCACGAGCATGCCGGCGGTGAAGCTGCCTGCAAGCACCATCCCGGCCCCGATCCAGATCACCAGGATGCGCTGCACGCCGAAGATCAGCTTCGACAGCGCCGCGAACGTGGCGGTGATCCGGTTGATCGCGGCCTCGCGGTTGGCGACCTCGATCGTGGCGTTGGTCATTTTCGCCCGGCGCTCGGCCTCGCGACCGGCGAGCTTGATCGTCTGCATGCCGCTGATCGATTCGATCATCTGGCCCTGCTGCCGGCCCACGTGGACCAGCTGCGCTTCCTTGAGCGCCTGCAGGCGTCGGTAGGTCGCCCAGCGCAGCAATGCATACAGCGCGAACGCGGCGAGCACCAGCAGCGTCAGCGGCAGGCTGTAGAACGCGAGCAGGATCAGGACCAGGCCGACCGTCAGTCCGTCCAGCAGGGCCTCGATGAAGCTGCCGGTCAGGGTCTGCTGGATGCTCTGCACCGAGATGAAACGCGACAGCACCCCGCCGACGCTGCGTTTCTCGAAATAGTCGAGCGGCAGCCGCAGCAGGTGACCGAACAGGTTGCCGACCCACTGCGCGCTCAGCGAGGCGCCGAGCTCGGCCACCACCCAGCCACGCATCACCGCGATCGCCGCCTGGAACACCACGACGGTGAGGAAACCGATACCGATCAGCGTCAGCAGCTGCAGGTCGCCGGAGACCAGTACCAGGTCGATGACCCACTGCAGGGCCAACGGCAGCACCAGGGTGAAGGCTTCGAGCGCCAATGCCAGCAGCAGCACCTGGGTCGCGGCGCGGCCCAGGCCGCGGACCTGACCGAACAGCCGGCGCAGCGGCAGGCGTTCGCGCGCGCGGATCGGCGTGAAGTCGGGCGCGGGTGCGAGCTCGAGCGCGATTCCGGTGAAATGGCGCCCGAATTCCGCGAGCGACATCGTGACCGCCCCGCGCGCCGGATCGTGGATCTCCACCGTGTCCCGGCCCATGCGCGCGAGCACGACGAAGTGGTTGAGGTCCCAGTGCAGGATGCAGGGCAACTGCAGCTGGCGCAGGTCCTCGACCTCGGCCCGCAGCGGCCGGGTGTCGAAGCCGAGGGCGGCGGCGACCGACATCAGGCGCGAGAGCGTGGCGCCGCGGGTCGAGACCGGGAAGCGCCGGCGCAGGCCGGCCAGGTCGACATCGTGTCCGTGCCATGCGGCCACCATCGCCAGGCACGCGAGTCCGCATTCGGCGATCTCGTTCTGCTGGATCACCGGCAGCCGGCGGTGTCCCGAGCCGATCATCGCCCGTCCCCATCGACATTGGCAGCGGCGGGCGTCGCCCGCCGCGGGGCGAACAGGAAGCGATGGAGCCGGCGCCGCTCGAGCAGCAGGTCCGCCTCCAGCGACATGCCCGCGCGCAGCGCCCGGGGGCCGCGGCCGTCGTCGATCCGCTGGCTGTCGAGTACGACGAGGATCCTGTAGGCGGGCGCCGTCGCCTGCGGGAAGCCGCGCGCGCGCTGTTCGTCCACGCCAAGCGGGCTTTCCGCGATCCCCGCGATCCGGCCGCCGGGCTGGCCGAACACCGCATGCGGAAAGCTGTCGTAGCGCATCGCGACCCGGTCGCCGACGCGCAGGCCGCCGACCGCCTGCGACGGTGCCCAGAGCTCGGCCTGCAGCGGCGCGCCGGCCGGCGCGATCGACGCGAGCCGCTGGCCGGCCGCCACGGACTGTCCGGCCTCGCGCGCGAGGCCCGAGACCGTGCCGGCGGCGGGTGCGCGCCACAGCGTGCCGCGCGCGGCCTCGTTGCGGGCGATCGATTGTTCGACCTCCGACAACGCGGTGCCCAGCGCATTGCGGCGTGATGCGATCTCGCGCGGCAGCGATGCCAGCCGCCGCCGCGCGTCGGCGAGCGCGGTCCCGGCATCCAGGCGTTCCCGCGCGACGCTCTCGCGCTGCGCGCGGGCGTTCAGTGCCTCGTTCTCGTACTGTTGCAGCTGCACGTCGCTGATGATCTTCTCGTCGAGCAGCGGGCGGATGCGGTCGAGCGTGCCGGCCGCGGATGCGGCCTGGCGCTCGCGCAGCTCCAGTTCCGCGGTGGTCGACGCCAGCCGGCGCTGCTGCGCGGCGATTTCCCGGCGCAGCGCGGCCTCTTCCTCGGCGCGCGCGGGTTCCAGCGCCGCCAGCTCCTCGTGCAGCGCCGCGCGCTCGCGTTCGAGGGCCTCGGCGACGCGGGCGCCGACCGCGCCGCCGTCGCCGGCGGGTTCGACGTCGGGCGAGATCTCGAACAAGGGCTGGTCCGCGGCAACCGCTTCCCCTTCCTCGACGAAGCGGTGCGAGACCCGGCCCGCGCTGCCCGACACCACGTCCAGCAGCCCGCCGGCGGGCACCAGCTGGCCGTGGACGGTCGCCTTGGGCGTATAGCTGCCGAACGCCAGGATCGCGACCAGCGCGAGCACCGCCGCGGCGGCGACGATCGCTGCCGGCCATGCCATCGGGGTGGTCGACAGGTGCACGCGCCCCAGCGATTCGGCCTTGCGGGCGTCCAGGACTTCGCGCCGGAAGAGTTCGTCGGACATGGGGCCAGGGAGGACGGGGCGACCGGCATTATTGGCCGGCGCGGTCGACGGTGTGTCGATATCGCGTCCGATCCGTGCGCGCGGTCGCGTTGCGGCGCGTCCCGGGGGCATGCGCGGCCATTGTCCGAAGGTACGATGCCGCCGCGTCCGGCCACTCCCTAGTCTTGGCGTCGGGCGGCAGCGTGCCGCACGACTTGCGACCCGTGGGAGGGGACACATGAAGCGCAACACCATCCGGCACTCCGCACTCAGCCTGGCGATCGGCCTCGGGCTGTCGGTGCCCGCAGTCCACGCCCAGCAGGCACGGACTGAGATCGACGTCACCGAGGTGGAAGTCGAGGTCGTCGAGGACGGTCGCGCGACCACGCTCGACGCGATCACCGTCACCGCGCGCCGCCGCAGCGAGTCGATCCAGGACGTGCCGGTCGCGGTCAGCGCCTTCGGCGAGGAACAGCTCAAGGACCTGCAGGCCAGCAACATCGACGGACTGCAGGGCGCGGTGCCGAACATGAACATCGTGCAGGGCCGCGGCTCGGCCAACAGCGTCAACGTGTTCATCCGCGGCATCGGCCAGCCGGACGCGCTGCAGACCTTCGATCCGGGCGTGGGCATGTACGTCGACGACGTCTACTACGCGCGCATCAACGGCGCGCTGTTCTCGCTGTTCGACGTGCAGCAGGTCGAGGTGCTGCGCGGCCCACAGGGCACGCTGTACGGCAAGAACTCGACCGGCGGCGCGATCAAGATCGCGACCAGGAATCCGTTCGACGACACCGGCGGCGCGGCCGAGCTCGTCGTCGGCGGCGACGGCCGGCGCGAGGGCCGGTTCTACGTCGGCGGGCAGCTGGGCGAGACGGTCGCCGCCAGCGTGGCGCTGGCCAAGATCGACAACGACGGCTTCATCCACGACCCCGACAGCCGCCGCACCTTCAATGGCGACGACACCTTCGCGTTCCGCGCCAAGGCGGTGTTCCAGCCGACCGACGGCTTCCGCGCCACGCTGTCGGTCGACCGCACCCGCCAGGACACCGACCTGACGGTCGGCCACCCGACCGCGCCGCTGGTCGCGACCGACCTGGTACTCGGCCCGGTGGTGCTGAAGCCGGCGCCGACCGGCGAGTACGATTTCAGGACACGGACCTCGTTCGCGCCGTGGCAGGGGCAGGAGATGACCCACACCGGCGTGTCGCTGACCGCCGAATGGGACCTCAATGACAACCTGCTGCTGAAGAGCATCAGCGCCTACCGCGAGCTGCAGACCCATTCCTTCATCGACATCGACGCGTCCGAGTTCGAACTCGGCGACGTGCTGGTGGCGCTGGACCAGGACCAGGTCAGCCAGGAGCTGCAGCTGCAGTACGACAACGGCGGCAACCTGCAGGCGACCTTCGGCCTGTACTACATGAAGGAGGACGTGCCGTCGTACCAGGAAGCCTATGCCGACGACCTGTTCTTCAACGGCGGCGTGCCGGTCGACTTCCTGCGCACCATCGACGACGACCTGTCGACCACCAGCAAGGCGGCGTTCGCCCATTTCAACTGGGAGTTCGCGCCGACCTGGACGCTGGCGGCCGGCGTGCGCTACACCGAGGACGAGAAGGACTACACCCGCTCGACCAGCACGTTCTGGGCATCGGACTCGCTGTTCCTCGGGGTCCTGCCGTTCTCCGCGCTGAACGAGACGGTCGCATTCCAGGCGCGGCAGAAGTGGAGCGCGGTGACGCCGTCGCTGAGCCTGCACAAGGCCTTCAGCGACAACGCCAGCGGCTACGTCTCGGCCAACCGCGGCTTCAAGTCGGGCGGCTTCAACGGCCGCGCCAACAGCGCGCTGGAGACCACAGCCGCAGTGTTCGATCCCGAGTTCGTCTGGACCTACGAGGCCGGCTTCAAGTTCCGTTCGGGCGACGGACGCCTGCAGGCCAACGTCGCCGCATTCCACAGCCGCTACGAGGACTTCCAGGCGCGCGTGTCCGAAGTGCTGAACCCGGATTCGCCGACGCCGACGTTCTCCTTCCCGGTGCTCAACGCCGCGGAGATGGAGATCAACGGCTTCGAGTTCGAGGGCGTGGCGCGACTCGGCGAGGCCACCACGCTGAGCGCGCAGCTCGGCTGGACCGATGCCAGCTACAAGAACTTCGCCGACCTGCGCACCACCGACCCGACCAACCCCGCCTACGATCCCACGCTGCACGCGCACGTGCCGTTCACCCCGGACTGGACCGCGCGCGTCGCCCTGCAGCACGCGTTCTCGCTGGGCGGCAGCGGCACGCTGACCCTCGGCGGCGACGTCTCCTACCGCGGCGACACCTGGCTGTCGGTCGACAACCGCGCCAACCTGATGCAGGAGGCCTACACCCTGGTCGGCCTGTACGGGGTGTGGGATTCCCCGCAGTACGTGTGGCAGGTGCGCGCCGGCGTGCGCAACCTGACCGACGAGGTCTACAAGGTCGAGGGCCAGGAGTTCTCCAGCGTGGGCAACATCCAGACCGCCTATTACGGGCGTCCGCGCGACTGGTCGCTGTCGGTGCGCTACAACTTCTGACATCGCCGATGCCGCGTGACCGACACCAGGGCCGCCTCCGGGCGGCCTTGTCGCGTACCGGCGCGCGCTGCCGGCGGTGCCGTACGCGGCCGCTGCACTGCGCTATGCTCGCCGACGTTTTCAGGGGATGCCGCGTCGCGATGCCGCCTTCGACCTCCTGCCCGCGCAGGCCGCCATGCTGAGCACGGGCGTCGTCGTCGTCGCGGTGCTGCTGTGGCTGTCGGCGATGTTCGCCACGGCGATCTACGGCGAGCGCCACCCCGATGCGCTGGGCGCGCGCTGGCGGCACGTCTACGTGCTGTCGCTGGCGGTGCACTGCACCTCGTGGACCTTCTACGGCACCGTGACCCAGGCGGCGCGCTACGGCTGGCCGCTGCCGCCGACCTTCCTCGGCGCGATCCTGTTCTACGTCCTCGCCTGGCGGGTCATGGTGCGGCTGGTGCAGCTGGCGCGGGACAGCAATGCGACCTCGCTGGCCGACCTGATCGCCACGCGCCTGGGCCGCGACGCGTGGCTGGCGGCGACGGTGACGCTGGTCGCGGCGCTGGGCCTGGTCCCGTACATCGCGTTGCAGCTCAAGGCGGTGGCGATGAGCTACGCGACGCTGACCAGCCACGTGCCGATGCAGGACGTACGCGTCGCGCCGTGGCACGACAGCGGGCTGTACGTCGCCCTGGCGATGGCGCTGTTCACGATGCTGTTCGGCACCCGCCGCGCCAGCGCGGCCGGGCAGAACCGCGGGCTGGTGCTGGCGATGGGATTCGAGTCGCTGTTCAAGCTGGTGGCGATGCTGGCGCTGGGCCTGTTCGTCTGGTTCGGCCTGCGCGGGCTGCCGGCGGCGCAGGCCGCGGCGGCGCCGGTGATGGACAACGCCGGCGGCTTCGTGCCGCTGGTGCTGCTGGGCGCGGTGGCGATGTTCATCATGCCGCACCAGTTCCATGTCGGCGTCGTCGAATGCCGCGACGAGCGCCATGCCGCCGCGGCGCGCTGGCAGTTCCCGCTGTACCTGGTGCTGATCGCGCTGCCGATGCTGCCGCTGGCGCGCGCCGGCACCGCGCTGCTCGGCAACAGCGTGTCGTCGGACATGTACGCGCTGGCGCTGCCGATCTCGCAGGGGCACGACGCGCTGGCGCTGCTGGTGTTCCTCGGCGGCCTGAGCGCGGCCACCGGCATGGTCATCGTCAGCACCCTGACGCTGAGCCTGATGATCGGCAACCACTGGTTCGCGCCCGGGCTGCTGCGCGGGGTGTGGTCGCGCGGCGAGGCCGACGACCACCGCGGCGCGCTGCTGCTGCTGCGGCGCGTGGTGATCGTGGCGATCATGTTGCTGGGCTGGGCCTACAGCCGCCTGGTCAGCGGCAATGCCGCGCTGGCCGACGTCGGCGAAGTGTCGTTCTCGGCGCTGGCGACGCTGGTGCCGGCGCTGGGGTTCGCGGTACTGCGGCCACAGACGCCACCGGCGGCGGTGGTCGCGGGCGTGCTGGCCGGCTTCGCGGCATGGGCCTGGGTCATGCTGCTGCCGACGCTGGCCGCCGCGCACGGCGACCCCGCGTGGCTGCAGTCCGGGCCGCTGGGCCTGGCCTGGCTGGCGCCCGATGCGCTGTTCGGCCTGACCGGCTGGAGCCGGCTCGGGCGCGCGGTCGGCGCCAGCCTGTTCGTCGGTGTCGCGACACCGCTGCTGTGGTCGGCGCTGCGGCCGCGGGCCGCGGTGGACGCGGCGCAGGCCGAACGCCGGCCCGGCGCCAGCCGCCAGACGCTGTACAAGGCCGGTCGCCGCTTCCTGCCGCCGGCGCGGGTCGAAGCGCTGCTGCGCGATGCACCGGCGCAGGGGCCGGTGCCGCGCCGGATCCAGCGCCAGCTCGAGCGCGAACTGTCGGCGGTGCTCGGCGCGGCCTCGGCGCGCCTGCTGCTGGAAGCCGCGCGTCGCGACGCCGGGCCGGATCTCGACACCATCGCCGACATCGTCGGCGAGGCCTCGCAGGACCTGCGTTTCAACCAGCGCCTGCTCGAGGCCGCGCTGGAGAACATGAGCCAGGGCATCAGCGTGGTCGACGACCAGCTGCGGCTGGTCGCGTGGAACGCGCGCTACGCCGAACTGTTCGGCTATCCGTCGTCGCTGCTGCGGGTCGGCGTCGAGGTCGCGGCGCTGGTGCGCCACAACCTGGCGGGCGGCGTCATCGGCCCGGTCGACGTCGAGCGCGAGGTCGACAAGCGCCTGCGCCACATGCGCGCCGGTACCCAGTACGTGACCGAGCGGCGACTGCCGGGCGGGGCGGTCATCGAGATCCGCGGCAATCCGATGCCCGGCGGCGGCTTCGTCGCCACCTTCACCGACGTCACCGAGTTCCGCCGCCACGAACAGGCGCTGCGGCTGGCCAACGAGACCCTGGAGCAGCGCGTCGGCGAACGCACCGAGAGCCTCGACCAGGCGCGCCGGGAGGCGGAGCGCGCCAACCACGCCAAGACCCGGTTCCTGACCGCGGTCGGCCACGACCTGCTGCAGCCGCTGCATGCCGCGCAGCTGTTCACCGACTCGCTGGCGCAGCAGGCCCTGGGCGACGCGCAGCGCCAGCGCCTGCGCCAGATCCGCGGCGCGCTGGATTCGACCAGCGACCTGCTGACCGGGCTGTTCGACATGTCGCGGCTGGAGGCCGGCGGGCTGGTGCCGCAGCCGCGTGCGTTCCCGCTGGCCGAGGTGCTCGAACCGCTGGTGTCCGAATTCCGCGCGCTGGCCGACGAGCGCGGCCTGCGCTTCCGCCACGTGCCCACGCGCGCCTGGGTCGACAGCGACCCGCAGCTGCTGCGCCGGGTGCTGCAGAACTTCCTCGGCAATGCGGTCCGCTACACCGCGTCGGGCAGCGTGCTGGTCGGCGTTCGGCGTGCCGGCGATACGCTGCGGGTCGAGGTCCACGACACCGGTCCGGGCATCGCGCCGGAACAGCAGGCGCTGATCTTCGAGGAATTCCGCCGCGGCGAGAACGCGGTGGGGCAGGGACTGGGGCTCGGGCTGGCGATCGCCGACCGCATCGCGCGCCTGCTCGATGCGCCGCTGCGGCTGCGCAGCCGGCCCGGGCGGGGCACCACGTTCGCGGTCACGCTGCCGGCGGCGGCAACGGCTCGCGTCGCCGCGCCGGTCAGTGCACGGCCCGGTCTTGCCGGCGCGACGGTGCTGGTGGTCGACAACGACCCGGCCGCGTTGCAGGCGCTGCGGCAGCTGCTGGAAGGCTGGGGCTGCGCGGTCGATGCGGTCGCCGACGGCGAGGCCGCCACGGCCGCGCTGCAACGCCGGCCTGCGGTGCTGTGGGTGTTCGACTACCACCTCGACGACGGCGATACCGGCGTCGCCCTGCATGCCCGGCTGTCGCAGCGCTTCGGCGCGCGGCCGACGCTGATCCTCAGCGCCGACGACAACCTCGACGTGCGCCGCGACGTGCTCGACAGCGGCCTCGGCCTGCTGCCCAAGCCGGTGCGCCCGCTGGCGCTCAAGTCGGTGCTCGACCGCATGCGCGCGACGCAGGGCTCGTAGGTCGGGCCAACGCGCCCGGCGCGTGCGGTTTATCCGGCCCGCGGCCGTCATCGTGCCGTGGACGCCCCCGTTACAATGCCGGCCCGCCCGCCGCCGGCAGATCCAATGCCCTACACCCCGATCGTCGCCACCCTCGGCTACGTGCTGTCGCCCGACCGCCGCCAGGTGCTGCTGGTCCATCGCAACGCGCGGCCGGGCGACCACCACCTGGGCAAGTACAACGGCCTCGGCGGCAAGGTCGAGCCCGACGAGGACGTCGTCGCCGGGATGCGCCGGGAGATCCGCGAGGAGGCCGCGATCGAATGCACGGCGATGTCGCTGCGCGGGACGATCAGCTGGCCCGGCTTCGGCAAGCACGGCGAGGACTGGCTGGGCTTCGTGTTCCTGGTCGAATCGTGGACCGGCACGCCGCTGGCGGAGAATCCGGAAGGCACGCTGGAATGGGTCCACATCGACCGCATCCTCGAGCTGCCGCTGTGGGACGGCGACCGCCACTTCCTGCCGCTGGTGTTCGACGACGACCCGCGCGCCTTCCACGGGGTGATGCCGTATCGCGACGGCGCGATGCAGTCCTGGTCGTATTCGCGGCTGTAGCGGCCGCGGGCGTCAGGCGCGCGCGATGCGCTCGGGTCGTGCGCGCCGGTAGGTGGCGCGCCCGGTCAGGGTCAGCGCCCGTCGCGCAGCGGCCGGGCCACCCGCGCGGCCCGTTCGCGGTACTCCAGCCGTCCCATCCGGCCCTGGTCGTGCAGCGCCAGCTGGCGCAGCTCGAACGGCGCCTGCGCGCCCGCGAGGACCGCCGCCGGGAACACCAGCGTGAGCCGGCCGGTCCCGGGGTCGAGCCAGTCGGCGGCGTGGCCCACGGCGACCGGCACCAGGTCGCCGGCATGGCTGGTGCCGTACAGCACCGCCCGCGCCTCGTAGCGGCCGGGGCTGCCGACCTCCACTGGCAGCTCGAACGTCAGCCGGCCGTCGGCGTCGCTGCGGGCCGCGTGTGCGCCGGCCAGCCGCGCGGTGGGCGCGGTGACCTCGAACGCGACCTTGGCGTCGCGCAGGACCTCGCTGCCGCCGGCATCGGCGACCGCCAGCACGTGCGCCTCCCACAGGCCGGGCACGGCGGACGCCTCGCGCGGCAGCGCCGCGTCGAGGGCGACGCCGGCGTGCGTGCGCACCGCGCGCAGCGGGAACTCGCGGCCGTCGGGCGCGACCAGCATGCCGCCGACCTCGTGCAGCGACGCTGGCCTGCCGCCGCTGTCGAGCGCGGCCAGCAGGCGGACGCGGTCGCCGGCCAGATAGCCGGGCGCTGGGCTGTCCACGTGCAGCGCGAACGGGCTGTCGGGTTCGCGCACGTGGACCACGTACCGGCCCCGCGCACCGGCGACCTGCAGGTCGAAACGGCCGCTGCCCAGGTCCGGCGCCAGCCGGAAGCCCAGCGCGCCGGGCGCGAAGCGCGTGCCGGTGACCGCCTCCAGCGCGGCCTGCGGCGCGAGCGTCGCGGTGGCCGCATCGGCCTTCAGCACTTGGCCGCCGCGCAGGATGTGCAGTCCGTCGCGTTCGACCGGGCGGCTGTCGCGCCCCACCGGGCTGATCAGCACCAGCGCGCCGGGTGCGGTGGTCTCGATGGCCAGGCCGCGCGCGAGCTCCGCGCCGTCCGCGTCGCGCCAGTGCTCGCGGCTGACGGCGGTATACGGCGCGGGGGCCTCGATCGGTCCGGCGTCGGCGGCCAGCGGCCAGGCGAAATGCACCGGCGCGCGCTCGATCGACGGCGGCGATGGCGGGGCGTCGGTGACCAGCGCCTGGACCAGGACGTCGCCGGGGGCGGCGGACAGGCGGGTGTCCTGGGCCGCGGCATTGGTGGCGAGCGCAACGGCAACGGCGATGGCCGGCAGGGAGATGCGGAGGAGGGTCATGGGGCGGGTCCTCACAGGTCGTTGCGCAGGATCACGTCCAGGCCGAAGCAGTCGCGGCGGCTCTGGTTGTGGTTGAGCACGCGCTGGCTGTCGGTGCGCTGCACGTCGCGGAACCAGGTGGTGCCGGCCGCCGACTGGCTGGCGCATTCCAGGAAGCCGTCCGAACACGACGCCAGCCAGTTCTGGGTGAATTCCAGGCCGACGCTCTGCGCGTAGCCGCCGCAGTTGGCATTGGCGGTGAACGGCATCGAGCGCACGTCGGTGCCGACCACGTTGTAGAAGCTGCGCGGCAGCGACGGGCGGCCGTTGGTGCCGTAGAGCCAGTTGGCGTTGTAGCTGGCCATCCAGCCCAGCTGCTGCATGCGCACCGCGTCGTTCTGGTAGCCCATCAGCCAGCCCAGCGCGGATTCGAACACGTTGCCGGCCATCACCGCGTCGGCCAGCGGGGTGCCGGCGGACGAGGGCGCCAGCGCATTGACCCAGCGGATCCTCGGGATGATCTCCGGATAGCGGCTGTCCCAGGTCGGATTGGACAGGATCCAGCGCAGCACGTTGCCGCCGTTGCTGTGCGTGATCACCACCAGGTCGGTGATGCCGCGCGCATCGATGAACGCCTTCAGCTGGCCGGCGACGCAGCCCGCGGCATCGGCATGCCACATGTACTGGGTGAAGTCGCAGTTGATGACGGTGTAGTTGGCCGGGTCCGGCAGGCCCTGCCGCACCGAGTCGATGTTGGCGTGGGTCCAGTAGTCGGCGGCGGCATTGGTGTGCTTGCTGGTGCCGTGGACGAAGGCCACGCCCGTGTTGGCCAGCGCGGCGGCCGGGAGCATGGTCGCGGTGAGCAGCGCGGCCAGGATGATGGCGTTCTGACGCATGGTTCCCCTCCCAGAGATGGCGGACGCAGGCGGCGCCCGGGCCGTGGGCGCCTGCCGCCCCGGCGGCGGACCCTGCGGCCGTTCCGACCATACGCCTGCCGCCGTCGGCACACAGCTCGCGTCTGCCCCAGCCGGGGTAAACCCGTAGGCCGCGCCCCCGGCCGGTGCCTCGCGGAGGCCGCCGCCCTGCCGCCGCGTGGGCGGTCAGCGTGCGCTCGCCGCGGCCGGCGCCAGTGCGATCAGCAGCCCGCGCGCGGTGCGGATGCGCGCATCGGCGTCGGGCAGGTCGAGGCTGACGCGCAGCCGGTCGGGACCGTCCATGCGGTAGTGCGCCGGCTGGCCCTGGATCAGGCGGATCACCGCCATCGGGTCGACCTTCGGCTTCTCGACGAACTGCACGCGGCCGCCGGCCTCGCCGAGGTCGAGCTTGCGCACGCCCAGCGCGGTGGCCTGCAGCTTGAGGTCGGCGACCGCGAACAGGTGCTTGGCCGGGTCGGGCAGCAGGCCGAAACGGTCGATCATCTCGACCTGCAGCTCGCGCAGCCTGTCGCCGTCGCGGGCGCTGCTGATGCGCTTGTACAGCATCAGGCGCGTGTGCACGTCGGGCAGGTAGTCCTCGGGGATCAGCGCCGGGACGTGCAGCTCGATGTCGGCGCCGCGCGCCTCGACGTCGTCGACGTCCGGCAGCTTGCCCTGGCGGATGCTGCGCACCGCGCGCTCCAGCAGCTCGGTGTAGAGGCTGAAGCCGACCTCGGCCATCTGCCCGCTCTGGCCCTCGCCGAGCAGCTCGCCGGCGCCGCGGATCTCCAGGTCGTGGGTCGACAGGGTGAAGCCGGCGCCGAGCTCGTCCATCGAGGCGATCGCCTCCAGCCGCTTGCGCGCGTCGCTGGTGATGTTGCGCCGGTCGGGAATGACCAGGTAGGCGTAGGCGCGGTGGTGCGAGCGGCCGACGCGCCCGCGCAGCTGGTGCAGCTGGGCGAGCCCGAACTTGTCGGCGCGGTTGATGATGATGGTGTTGGCGTTGGGGATGTCGATGCCCGACTCGATGATCGTCGAGCACAGCAGCACGTTGAAGCGCTGCTTCTGGAAGTCCAGCATCACCCGTTCCAGCTCGCGCTCGGGCATCTGGCCGTGGGCGATGCCGATGCGCGCGTCGGGCACCAGTTCCTGCAGCTGGCGCTGCATGCGGCCGATGCTCTCGACGTCGTTGTGCAGGAAATACACCTGGCCGCCGCGGCTGAGCTCGCGCTGGAACGCCTCGCCCAGCTGGGCGTCGTCCCAGGGCACCACGAAGGTCTGCACCGCCAGCCGGTTCGGCGGCGGGGTGGCGATGATCGACAGGTCGCGCAGCCCCGCCATCGCCATGTTCAGCGTGCGCGGGATCGGCGTGGCGGTGAGCGTGAGCAGGTGCACGTTGGCGCGCAGCGCCTTGAGCGCTTCCTTCTGGCGCACGCCGAAGCGCTGTTCCTCGTCGACGATGACCAGGCCCAGGTCCTTGAACTTCACGTCCGGCTGCAGCAGCCGGTGGGTGCCGACGATGACGTCGATCTCGCCGCGCGCCAGCTTCTCCAGTTCGGCCTTGATCTCCTTCGTGCTCTTGAAGCGCGACAGCACCTCCACGCGCAGCGGCCAGTCGGCGAAGCGGTCGGCCATCGTCCGGTAGTGCTGCTCGGCCAGCAGCGTGGTCGGCACCAGCACCGCGACCTGCTTGCCGGCCGCGGCGGCGACGAAGGCCGCGCGCACCGCGACCTCGGTCTTGCCGAAGCCGACGTCGCCGCAGACCACGCGGTCCATCGGCTGGCTGGAACCGAGGTCGCGGAGCACCGCCTCGATCGCCGCGTGCTGGTCGGGCGTCTCCTCGAACGGGAAGGCCGCGGCGAAGGGTTCGTACATCGCGCGGTCGACCTCCAGCGCGAGCCCGGCGCGGGCCTGGCGCTTGGCCTGGATTTCCAGCAGCTCGGCGGCGACGTCGCGGACCTTCTCGGCCGCCTTCCTGCGCGCCTTGGTCCAGGCCTCGCCGCCGAGCGAGTGCAGCGGCGCGGTCTCGGGCGAGGCGCCCGTGTAGCGGTTGACCAGGTGCAGCTGCGAGACCGGCACGTACAGCCGGTCGCCCTTGGCGTATTCGATGTCGAGGTATTCGCCTGGCTGGCCGCCGGCCTCCAGCACGACGAGGCCGCGGTAGCGGCCGACGCCATGGTCCTCGTGCACGATCGGCGCGCCTTCGCTGAGCTCCCCGAGGTCGCGGATGATGCTCTCGGGATCGCGCGCGGCGCGTTTGCGCCGACGCGGCTGGGTGGCGCGCTCGGGGAACAGCTGGCGTTCGGTCAGTACGGTCAGCTGCGGCGCGTCGAGCGCGAAGCCGTCCTCCAGCGGCGCGATCGCGATCGCGAAGCGCGCGCCGGCGTCGGCGGCGAAGTCCGGGAAGTCCGGCAGCACCACCGGCCGCAGCCCGGCGCCATGGAGGATTTCCAGCAGCGCCTCGCGGCGCCCGGCCGAATCGGCGGCGATCAGCACCCGGCCCGGATAGTGGCCGAGGAACGACTGCAGCGCATCGGCGGGTGCGTGGTCGCGCGCGGCCAGCGGCAGCTCGGGCGCCGGTTGCTCGCCCAGCGCCGTGGCCTGCGCGTGGCGCGCGTGCGCGGCGTCGCAGACCTCGATGCGCTGGCCCTGGTTGAGCCGCTCGCGCAGCGCATCGGGTGCCAGCCACAGCTCCGCCGGCGGCAGCAGCGGCCGTTCGATGTCGTGGCGCAGCTGATCGAAGCGGTGCGCGATCTGCTGCCAGAACTGGTCGGCGCCGTCGGACGCGCCGGCGTCGAGCAGCGGCAGGGTGGTCGCGGGCAGGTAGTCGAACAGCGTCGCGGTCGCCAGCGGCGCCTCGCGCTCGGCCAGCGAGGCGCGCCGCGGCGGCGCGAAGAACAGCGGCAGGTAGTACTCGATGCCCGCCGGCGCGGCACCGGCCTTGAGGTCCTGGTACAGGCCGCTGCGGCGGGTGTCGATGTCGAAGCGCTCGCGCAGCGCGTCCATCGCGCGGGCGACCGCGGCGTCGTCGAGCGGCACCTCGCGGCCGGGCAGCAGCCGCAGTGCCTGGACGTGGTCGAGCGAGCGCTGCGAGTCGGGGTCGAACGCGCGGATCGACTCGATGGCATCGTCGAACAGCTCGATGCGGTACGGCTGGTCGGCGCCCATCGGGTAGACGTCGAGCAGGCCGCCGCGCACGGCGAAGTCGCCGGGATCGTGGACCTGCGGCACGTTGCCGTAGCCGGCATTCTCCAGTCGGCGCTTTTCCGCGTCCAGGTCGAGGGTCTGGCCGACCGCCAGGTCGAAGCTGCCGCCGACCACGTGCTGCACCGGCGCCAGCCGCTGCATCAGCGTCTGCACCGCCGCCACGACGATGCCGCGGCCCAGCGTCGGCAGCCGGTGCAGCGCCGCCAGGCGCTGCGAGACGATGTCCGGATGCGGGCTGAAGCGGTCGTAGGGCAGGGTTTCCCAGTCGGGGAACGCCAGCACCGGCAGCTCGCGGTTGTCGCCGGCCAGCGTGCGCAGGTCGTGCTCCAGCTGCTGCGCGGCCTGGTTGTCGCGGGCGACCAGCAGCAGCGGGCCGTCGTGCGCGGCCGCGGCCTGCAGCACCGACCACGCCAGCGCACTACGGCTGGCAGGGGCGCGCCACCAGGCGCGGGACTGGCCCGAGCCGGGGCGCGGCGGGGCGGAGGCAGCGGGGGTCATACGGTGCGGTCTTCCAGATCGGCGAAACGACGACAGCGCCGAAAGCCCTGCGGCCGGCGCTGCGAACCCGCAATTCTAGACGAATGCGTCGCAGGGCCTGAGACAGGGGGCGGGTGCGGACCGTCCGGATCGTGTCCGGGCGGTGGCGGGTCGGGACCGGCCCTACGCGGATCCGGTCTGCTTCCGGCGGCCGGAGTCCGTGCGGTTCAGTCCTGCGGCGTGTCGGCTGTGGCCTCGGCGGATGGGCGCTTGAGATCCAGCGAGACCCGGACCATGCCGGGCGCCTCGATCGGGCTCTGCTGGAACCCCAGCGACCTGGCCAGCGCCAGCATCGGCTCGTTTTCCTCGAGCACGTCGCCGTACAGGCATTCCAGCCGCTTGCCCTTGGCCCAGCGCACCAGCCGGCGCATCAGGTGCCGGCCCAGTCCCATGCCGGCCACGTAGTGGCTGACCAGGATGTGGAACTCGGCGTGGCGGGTGCCGGGCAGCACCGCCGCGCGCGCGACCGCGCCCAGCAATGCATCGCCGGGCGTCAATGGCTCGGCCGCGACCAGCACGAACTCGGATTTGGGATTGGGCTGGGTCAGACGCAGCGCGGTTTCCGGCGAGAGTTCCTTCTTCGCGTACAGGAACCGCTGCCGGACCTCGTCGGGCTGCAGCAGGTCGAACGCGGCGCGCAGCGGTTCGGCGTCGGCGGGGCGGATCGGTCGGACCAGGACCTGGCGGCCATTGGCCAGCCGGATCTCTTCGTGCCACGGGGGCAGGCGGTTGCGGGCGGTCATCGAGAGTCGGTCTGGGAAGGTCCACCGACCTTAAACGAGGTGCCGATTCAGGCATCGTGAAGGCGTTGCGAACGGCCGTGGCCGGGTGCGAGGTTCAGGGCTGCTCGCGCAGCCAGTGCACGCGGGTCGAGGCGCCGCCGTCGCCGAGCGCCTGCTGCAGCACGCGCAGCGCCGGCACCAGCGCCGAGGCCAGCTGCCATGGCGGATCGAGCAGCAGCAGCCCGCTGCCGTTCATCCGCAACGGCGAGTCGTCGGCGCGCACCAGCAGTTCCACGACCAGGGTCGATTTCGTCTGCAGCAGCCCCGCCTTGCGCAGGAAGCCGTGCAGGGTGCGGCGCTGCTTGATCGGGTACCACAGCGCGTAGATGCCCTGCGGCCAGCGCGCCAGGCCTTCGCGCAGCGCCGCCAGCGCGGCGTCGAACTCGGCCTGCTGGGCCTCGTAGGGTGGGTCGACCAGCACCAGCCCGCGGGCGAAGCGCTGCGCGCCGATCCGAGGCGGCAGCAGCGCCCTGAACGCGCCATAGCCGTCGCGCGCGTGCACGGCCACGCGCGGATCGTGGCCGACGCTGCGGCGCAGTGCTTCCAGCGCACCGGGCTCGAGCTCGCAGCAGGCGATGCGGTCCTGCTGGCGCAGTGCGTGCGCCAGCAGCCATGGCGAGCCGGGGTAGCTGTCGGCACCGTGCTGGATGCGGCAGGCGGCGACCGCGTCGAGGTAACGCCTCACCAGCGGGTCGCTCGGGGACGATGCCAGCAGCCGGCCGATACCGTCGTCGGCCTCGGCGGTGCGCCGGGCCTCCTCGGCCTGCAGCCGGTAGACGCCTGCGCCGGCGTGGGTGTCGAGCGCGAAACACGGCGCGGGCTTGGCGGTCAGCGCGTCGCAGATCGCGAGCAGCACGACGTGCTTGAGGACATCGGCATGGTTGCCGGCATGGAAGGCGTGGCGGTAGTTCATCGCGCCAGCGTAGCCGCAGCGGCCGGCGGCGGCCATGCGCGTGCGCGCCGGCCGCGCCGCGGCGCCTGTCGACGCGGGCGGACGCGGGCGTCATTGCGCGACCGGGGCCGCGGCAGCGCCAGCGGACGCCGACGCCGTATCCTGTCGCATCCGGGGAGGAACGAGCGAATGCCGCAGATCCTGCTGGTCGAGGACGAGACCGCGATCGCCGATACCGTTGCCTACGCGTTGCGCGGCGACGGCCACGCGGTGCATCACTGTCTGACCGCGCGCGCGGCACTGGAGGCGGCCGGGTCGCGTGCGTTCGACCTGGCGATCCTCGACGTCGGCCTGCCGGACCTCGGCGGCTTCGCGCTGTGCCGCGAACTGCGCGCACGCGCGCCGTTGCCGGTGATCTTCCTGACCGCGCAGGACGCCGAGGCCGACCGCGTGCTCGGCTTCGAGCTGGGCGCCGACGACTACGTGCCGAAACCCTTTTCGCCGCGCGAGCTCGCGGCCCGCGTGCGCGCGGTGCTGCGCCGTGCCGCCCCGGCGCCGGGCCCCGCGCTCGGGGCGCATGTGGCCGGCGGCTTCGTCCATGACGCGGAAGGCCGGCGCATCCGCTTTCGCGGCCGGTTGCTGGATCTCACCCGCTACGAGTACGGCCTGCTGGCGGCGCTGCTGGCGCGGCCCGGTGCGGTGCTGTCGCGGGCGCAGCTGATGGACCGGGTCTGGGGCGATGCGCTCGACAGCGGCGACCGCACCGTCGACACCCACGTCAAGACGCTGCGCGCCAAGCTGCGCGCGGTCGCACCCGACAGCGACCCGCTGCGTACCCACCGCGGGCTTGGCTACTCGCTGGACGTGGGCTGATGGCGGCCGCGAGCGGCGGCCGGCACGGGGTAGCGGCCCGATGAAGATCGGCCTGCGCATCCTGCTCGGCTATTTCGTCATCGTCGCGCTGGCCGCGTTCCTGCTGATGCGGGTGTTCTCGCAGGAAGTGAAGCCGGGCGTGCGCCAGGCGATGGAGGACACGCTGGCCGACACCGCCAACGTGCTCGCGGAACTGGCGACCGACGATTTCCTGGCCGGGCGCATCGACGACGGCCGGTTCGCCTACCGGGTGCGGGCGTTGGGCGCGCGCGACATCGGCGCCAACATCTGGGGCTTCCGCAAGCGTGCGGCCGACTACCGGGTCTACGTCACCGACGCCGACGGCATCGTCGTGTTCGATTCGTCCGGCCGCGACCTCGGCCGCGACTATTCCCGCTGGAACGACGTCTACCTGACGCTGCGCGGACGCTACGGCGCGCGCTCCACGCGCAGCGATCCCGACGACGAGACCAGTTCGGTGATGCACGTCGCCGCCCCGATCCGCGACGGAAGCCGCATCGTCGGCGTGCTCGCGGTGGCCAAGCCCAACCAGGCGATCGCACCGTTCATCGCCCGCAGCGAACGCACGATCATGCGCTGGGGCCTGCTGCTGCTCGGCACCGCGCTGCTGATCGGACTGCTGGCCGCGTGGTGGCTGTCGCGCCAGCTCGGCGGCCTGCGCCGCTATGCCGACGCGGTGACGGCCGGGCAGCGGGCGACGCCGCCGGCGTCGGCCGGCGAGTTCGCCGACCTGGGCCGCGCACTGGAGACCATGCGCGAGCGGCTGGAAGGCCGGCAGTACGTCGAGCGCTACGTGCATGCGCTGACCCACGAGCTCAAGGGGCCGCTGGCGGCGATCCGCGGCGCGTCGGAACTGCTGGAGGCGCCGCTGCCCGACGCCGACCGCGCACGCTTCGCCGCCAGCGTGCGCAGCCAGAGCGAGCGCATGGCGCAGATGATCGACAAGCTGCTGGCGCTGGCCGCGGTCGAGCACCGCCAGCGTATCGAGCAGCCGGAGCGGGTGCCGCTGCCGGCGCTGCTCGATACGGTGCTGGCCGCGTTCCAGGCCGATCCGCGCCGGGTGATGCTGCGGCTGAAGGTCACTCCCGCGTGCCGCGATGCAGTGGTCCCGGGCGATGCATTCCTGCTGCGGCAGATGGTCGCCAACCTGGTCGACAACGCCTGCGATTTCTCGCCGGCTGGCGGCGAGGTCGAAGTCGCGCTCGCGCCGGCCGGCGATGAGCGCGTGCGCATCACCGTCGCCGACCGCGGCCCCGGCATCCCCGGCTACGCGCTGGACCGGGTGTTCGAGCGGTTCTATTCGCTGCCACGGCCCGATGGCGGCAGCCGCAGCAGCGGCATCGGCCTGGCGTTCGTGGCCGAGGTCGCGGCGCTGCACGGCGGGCGCGCGACGCTGGAGAACCGCGCAGGCGGCGGCGCGATCGCGAGCGTCGAACTGCCGCTGGCACGCACTGTCGCCACTTCATAGCCGCTTCACACAGCCGCCTTCGTGCGCCCACGCGCGCGCGGCACGCTGCCGCCACTTTCCCGATGGAGTGGTGCGATGCGACTGGCCCTGAAGATCCTGATCGTCGCCGGGTTGAGCCTGGCGATCCTGTTGCCGCTGCTGCTGATCCGCGGCGTGATCCATGACCGCCAGCGCTACCGCGCCGAGGCGGTCGCGCAGATCGGCCGCAGCGAGGCCGGTGGCCAGGCGCTGGCCGCGCCGGTGCTGGTGGTGCCCTATACCGAGACCGTCGAGGTCGAGGAGAAGGACGCGAACGGCCGTCCGCTGGGCACGGTGCTGCGCGAGCGCCAGCGGCAGTGGCTGTTCTTCCCGACGACGATGGACATGGCCGGCACGCTCGCGCCGTACTCGCGCCGTCTCGGCCTGCACGAGGTGCGCATGTACGCGCTCGGCGGGCAGATGAAGGCCGCGTTCGACGTGCGCATCCCCGATGAGGAGAATGCCGCCGACAGCGCGGCGGCGCGCCGCATCGGCCGGCCGTTCCTGAGCTACGGCATCGCCGACGTGCGCGGCCTGCGCGGCACGCCGCGGCTGCGCATCGACGATGCGGCGGTGGCGCTGCAGCAGGGCGCCGGCGGCGACATGGGCTCGGGCCTGCATGTCGAGCTTGGCGCGGTCCGGCCCGGCCAGCGGCTGCGACTGTCCAGCGTGTTCGACTTCGCGCTCGCCGGGACCGAGTCGCTGGCGGTGATGCCGCTGGCGGGCGAGAACCGCGTCGTCGTCGATTCCCCATGGCCGCACCCGCAGTTCAATGGCCGCTTCCTGCCGACCAGCCGCGAGATCGGCAGCGACGGGTTCCGCGCCGACTGGGCGATTTCGTCGCTGGCCAGCGACGCGCAGCGGCAGTACCGCAACGGCGGGCGCATCGATCGCCATACCGCGCCGATGCTGCTCGAACACGGCAGCGCCGACCTCGACCTGCTGGGCATCTCGCTGGTGGATCCGGTCGACGCCTACCTGCGTGCCGACCGCGCCAGCAAGTACGGCATCCTGTTCGTGCTGCTGACCTTCACCGGCTTCTTCATGTTCGAGCTGTTGCAGCAGCTTCGCATCCATCCGGTCCAGTACGCGCTGGTCGGGCTGGCGCTGGCGATCTTCTTCCTGCTGCTGGTCAGCTTGTCGGAGCGCATCGCGTTCGGCTGGGCCTATCTCGTCGCCAGCGTGGCCTGCGTCGGCCTGCTCGGCGCCTACCTGGTGGCGGTACTGCGCAGCCGCGCCTGGGGCATCGGCTTCACCGCGCTGCTGGCGCTGCTCTACGCGGCGCTGTACGGCTTGCTGGTGTCGGAGGACAACGCGCTGGTGCTCGGCGCGGGACTGTTGTTCGTGATCCTGGCCGCGATCATGCTGGCGACCCGGCGCGTGGACTGGTACCAGGTCGCGGCTGCATCGCCGGGACCGGCGCCCGCGCCGCCGCCGCTGCCGGCGCGTTGAGCCCCCGCAACCTGCCTGCCGGGGCCGCGGCGATGTCCGCGGCCCCGGCGTATCAATCGGGCACGCATGCCAGAATGCACGGCATGAGCCGTTCCGTTCCCACGTTGCGCGTGCTGTCCGGCGAGGCGATACAGCCGTTCCTCGACGATGTCGCGCGGCTGCGCATGCGCGTGTTCGGCGACTGGCCGTATCTCTACGCCGGCGATCCCGATTACGAGCGCGGCTACCTGGCCGCCTACGCGCGCTCGCCGCGCAGCGTGTTCGTGCTCGCGTTCGATGGAGACGCGGTCGTCGGTGCCTCGACCGGCCTGCCGCTGGTCGATGACGATGCCGCGTTCCAGGCGCCGTTCGCCGCACAGGACGTCGCCGTCGAGCGGGTGTTCTACTTCGGCGAATCGGTGCTGTTGCCGGACTGGCGCGGCCACGGCATCGGCCACGCGTTCTTCGATGCGCGCGAGGCGCATGCGCGCGCGCTCGGCGGCTTCGACCTGACCGCCTTCGCCGCCGTCGACCGCGACGCCGGCGACCCGAGGCGCCCCGATGGCCATCGCGACAACAGCGCGTTCTGGCGCAAGCGCGGCTATGTGCGCCAGCCGGGGATGACCATGCTGCTGCGCTGGCAGGAGGCGGGCGTGGGCGACGTGCCGCACGCGCTGACCTTCTGGACACGGCCGCTGGCAACGACGGGCTGAGGATCGCGCTTGCCCGCGCCGCGGAAGGAATCGGCAGGGCGGGTCATGACCGGCCAGGCAATCGCCGGTCGAAGCCGCAGCGCGGGTCGCGACCCGTCCCGCATGGCGCGTGTCAGACGATCCCCGCCAGCCACAACGACGCGCCGCCCAGCGCGCTGCCGATCGCGGTTGCCGCCAGCACGTCGCTGGGATAGTGCAGGCCCAGCACCACGCGCGAGACCGCGACGCTGGTCGCGAAGGGCACCAGCAGCCAGGCCAGCACCGGGTAGTGGGCGACGGCGACCATCGAGAACGCGACCGCATGCAGCGTATGCCCGGACGGGAAGCTGAACTCGTCCAGCGGCGCGACCCAGGCGCGGATGCGGCCGTCGGCGGCGAACGGCCGCGGCCGCCGGGTCCAGCGCTTGAGCCGCTTGTACAGCAGCAGCGCGACGCCGCCGGTCGCGGCCATGTGGGCCGCGGCGAAGAGTCCGTCGAGGCCGTCGGCGATCACCAGCAGGCCCATCAGCAGGTACCAGAACACGCCGTCGCCGAGCCGGCTGACGGTCGCGAAGTAGCGGCGGATTCCGCCGCGCGCGCAGGCGCGGTTGGCCAGCAGGCACCAGCCGGCGTCGTGGCGCTGCAGGCGGCTAGGCGCGTGCATGGGTGGCGTCCTGCGGGGAGGAAACGGATGGCGCGACCGCCGCTGCCGGCCGGCCGGCCGGCGGCAGCGCCGACAGCAGCGCATCGAGATCGGCGGCGACCCGGTCCGGCGTCAGCCGCAGCACCGATTCGCGCGCGGCCAGGCCCATCGCGCGCCGCCGCTCGTCGTCGCCGGCCAGCTGCAGCGACGCGGCGACGAAGCCGGCGTCGTCGTCGCAGGCCAGCTTCGCGCCGTGCAGGCCGTCGCACAGGTACTCCGAGGCCGCGCCGTGGTCGAAGGCGACCAGCGGCACGCCGCAGGCCATCGATTCCAGCACCACGTTGCCGAAGGTTTCGCTGCGGCTGGGAAACAGGAACAGGTCGCCGCTGGCGAAGTGGCGGGCGAGGTCGGCATCGCGGCGCATGCCGCAGAACACGAAGTCCGGATGCGCGCGTTCGAGGCCGGCGCGCAGCGGTCCGTCGCCGATCCACACCAGGCGCGCGTCCGGGCGCTGCGCCTGCAGGGCGCGGAAGGCGCGGACCGCGAGGTCCGGGTTCTTTTCCGCGGCGATGCGGCCGACATGCACGACCGCCAACGCCCCGGGGGCCAAGCCCCAGGCGGCGCGCAGCGCGGCATCGCGGTGCGCCGGCGCGAACTGCGTGGTGTCGACCGCGCGCGCCAGCACCACGGCCCGGCCGAACCCGTGTCCGAGCAGGAATTCAGCCAGTGCCTGGGTCGCGACCAGCGTGGTGTCGGCGCGGTTGTGGAAGCGGCGCATCCAGCGCACCGCGACCGGTTGCAGCCACGGCATGCCGTAGTCGGCCATGTACAGGTCGAAGCGCGTATGCAGCGCCGTCACCACCGGAATGCCGAGCGCGCGGGCGGCACGGATGGCGGACCAGCCCAGCGGGCCTTCGGTGGCGACGTAGACGGCATCCGGCTTCGCCCGGCGCCAGTGGCGCCGCAGGCGCCGGCCGGCCGGCCATGCCAGCCGCAGCGTCGGATAGAACGGCAGCCGCAGGCTGCGGATGCGCAGCGTGTCCTGGTCCTGGCCGGGCGATTCACCGTGCAGCGCGGAGCGGATCACCTCGACCGCATGCCCGCGTTCGCGCAGGCCGCGGGCATACGACTGCAGCGTCAACGCCACGCCGTTGACGTCCGGCGGATAGGTGTCGGTGACGATCGCGTAGCGCATCGGTCCATCCGCTGTGCTGATGCCGGCATGCTGGCGCCCGCACGTGCCGCGGCGATGACAGCGGGGTGACGCCGCGGTGACAGCGTGCGCAGGGCGGACCGGGGAGCCGTCCCGCGGGATGCACGCCGCTCAGTCGGCGCCCAGGTCCAGGGTAATGCCGAGCGCGGCGATGTCCTGGTGTTCGCCGTCGAGGTCGGCGCGCAGCAGCGGCAGGCTGTCGAGCCAGCGTCGCGAGAAGCGCACGCGCAGGTGGTTGCCTTCGGCGCTCGCGTCCAGCTGCGGGATGGTCTCGGCCTCGTGGCTGCGATGCAGCAGCACCGCCAGCCGCAGCAGCGCCGCGCTGCGCCGCGCCGCCGACAGCAGGCGTTCGGGCAGGGCGTCGAACGCCGATTTCGGCACCTTGCGCCGGTGGCAGCGGACCAGCGCGGCGAGGAACTGCTGTTCCTGCCGCGAGAAACCGGCGATGTCGGAATGTTCCAGCACGTAGGCGCCGTGCACGTGGTACTGGCTGTGGGCGATGACCAGTCCCAGCTCGTGCACGCGCGCGGCCCATGCCAGCATGCGCAGGTTGTCGCCGTCGAGCGCCCAGTCGCGCGCGACCTGGTCGAACAGCCGCAAGGCGGTGCTCTCGACACGCGTCGCCTGCGCATCGTCGATGCCGTAGCGCTGGATCAGCGCCTCGATCGAGGCTTCGCGCGGGTCGTCCTCGCCGCCGCGTCCGAGCATGTCCTGCAGCACGCCCTCGCGCATCGCCGCCTTGCTGACCTGCATGCGCTCGATGCCGAGCACGTCGAACGCGGCCTCGAGCACCAGGATGCCGCCGGCGATGATCGGCCGGCGGTCGTCGGACAGGCCGGGCAGGGCGATCGCGTCGATGTGCCCGGCCTCCAGCAGGCGGTCGCGGACCAGCGGCATCGCCTCGGCGGTCACCGCGCCCTTGGTCAGCTTCATCGCCGCGCAGATCTCGCCGATCGCCTTGTTGGTACCCGATGCGCCGACCACTTCCTGCCAGCCGAGCGCGCGATAGGTGCTGGCGAACTGCTGGAACTCGGCCGCCACCTCGACCCGTGCCTCGCGCCAGCGCTTCTTGGTCAGCTTGCCGTTGGCGAAGAAGCGCCGGGTGCTGGCGATGCAGCCGACCTGCACGCTCTCGCGCTCCAGGGTGCGCGTGCCCGCGCCGATGATGCACTCGGTCGAGCCGCCGCCGATGTCGATCACCAGCCGCCGCTGGTCCGGCTTCGGCGGTTGCGCGTGGGCGACGCCCAGGTAGATCAGGCGCGCTTCCTCGCGGCCGGAGATCACCTCGATCGCGTGACCCAGCGCGGTCTCGGCCGGCACCAGGAAGGCCTGCGGCGCGGCCAGCTTGCGCACGGTGTTGGTGGCCAGCGCGCGCACCCGCTGCGGCGGGATGTCGCGGATGCGCTGGCCGAAGCGCGACAGGCACTGCAACGCCCGCTGGCGCACCTCGGGCGACAGGCCGCCGCGCGCGTCCAGTCCCTCGGCCATGCGCACGGTCTCGCGCAGGCGGTCGATGATGCGGACCTGGCCCAGCGTGTAGCGGGCGACGATCATGTGGAAACTGTTGGACCCCAGGTCGATCGCGGCGAGCATGTCGCCGTCTTCCAGTGGCGGGGTCATGGCCTCGGCGAGTGCGAACGTTTGCTGGCCGGTCATCGGATTCCTGCGGGGCGCACAGCGGAGGCCGCGCCGCGTTGCGGTGGGGTTCCGCATGGTAATGCATGGCGCCCGGCCCGCGGCCGCGACGGGCCCGGGCATCGCGTTGCCGCCGGGCTCAGCGGCACAGGCGCGCGAGCAGCCAGTTCTGCGCCGAATGCGGCATCTCGTCGCCTTCCGGCGCCAGCTTCACGTAGCTGCCGTCCTCGCGCAGTTCCCAGGCGTTGAGGTTGTCGGCCAGGTAGTTGTCCAGCGACTCCTCGCGCACCCGCGCGGCGATGTCCGGGTCGAGGATCGGGAAGCAGGTCTCCACGCGGCGCAGCAGGTTGCGTTCCAGCCAGTCGGCGCTGGAGCAGTACAGTTCCGGCTCGCCGCCGTTGGCGAACCAGTAGACGCGGTGGTGTTCGAGGAAGCGGCCGATGATCGAGCGCACCCGGATGTTGTCGGAGATGCCCGGCACGCCCGGCCGCAGTGCGCAGGCGCCGCGGATGATCAGGTCGATGCGCACGCCGGCCTGCGAGGCCGCGTACAGCGCCCGCATCACCTGCGGCTCGTTGAGGGCGTTCATCTTGGCGACGATGCGCGCCGGCCGGCCTTCGATCGCGTGCGCCGTCTCGCGCTCGATGCGCGCGATGATGCCGGCATGCAGGGTGAACGGCGACTGCAGCAGGCACTTGAGCTCGATCGCCGGCGCCAGCCCCGACAGCTGCTGGAAGATCAGGTGCACGTCGTTGCCGATGTCCGGGTTGGCGGTGATCAGGCCGAAATCGGTGTAGGCGCGCGCGGTGCCGGCGTGGTAGTTGCCGGTGCCCAGGTGCACGTAGCGGCGCAGCTTGCGGCCCTCGCGGCGCACGATCAGCAGCATCTTGGCGTGGGTCTTGTAGCCCACCACGCCGTAGACCACCTGCACGCCGGCCTCCTGCAGGCGGTCGGCGAGGCCGAGGTTGGCCTCCTCGTCGAAGCGCGCGCGCAGCTCGACGACCACGGTCACGTCCTTGCCGTTGCGCGCAGCCTGCACCAGGTGTTCGACGATCGGCGAATCCTTGCCGGCGCGATACAGCGTCTGCTTGATCGCCAGGACGTTGGGATCCTCGGCGGCCTGCTTGATCAGCTCCAGCACCGGCGTGAACGCATCGAAGGGGTGGTGCAGCAGCACGTCGCCGTCGGCCACCAGGTCGAACATCGCATCGCTGCCGGCCAGCTGGCGCTGCTGGAACGCCGGGAACTTCAGGTCGGGGCGCTGCACCAGGTCGAAGATCTGGATCACCCGGTTGAGGTTCACCGGCCCGTCGATGCGGTAGACCGCGTTCTCGGGCAGGTCGAAGTTCTGCAGCAGCGAGCGCACGATCGGCTTCGGGCAGTCGGCGGCGATCTCCAGCCGCATCGCGCGCAGGTAGCCGCGCCCCACCAGTTCGTCGCGCAGCGCCAGCGCCAGGTTCTCGACCTCCTCCTCGTCGACGATCAGCTCCGAATTGCGGGTCACCCGGAACTGGTAGGCGCCCTTGACCTCCATGCCGGGGAACAGCTCGTGGACGAACTCGGACAGCACCGACGACAGCAGCACGAAATCGTATTCGCCGCCGGAGATCGCCTCGGGCAGCTGGATGATGCGCGGCAGCGATCGCGGCGCGCGGACGATGGCCAGGTTGCCGACGCGGCCGAACGCATCCTTGCCCTTGAGCACGACGACCACGTTCAGCGACTTGTTGAGGATCTTCGGGAACGGATGCGCCGGGTCGAGCCCCAGCGGCGACAGCACCGGCATGACCTCGTCGCGGAAGTAGGCGCGCAGCCAGCGCGTCTGCCGTGCGGTCCAGGTGTTGCGGCCCAGCACGCGCACGCCGGCCTCGCCCAGCTGCGGGCGCAGCACGTGGTTCCAGCAGTCGTACTGGGCGGCGACCAGCTCCGCGGCGCGGTCGTGGATGCGCTTGAGCACGGTCGTCGGCGCCAGGCCGTCCGGCGCCACGGGCGCGCCGAAATCCTGCGCATGGCGCACGGTGGCGGCGCGGATCTCGAAGAACTCGTCGAGGTTGGTGCAGGAGATGCACAGGTACTTCAGCCGCTCCAGCAACGGCACCGAGGTGTCCAGCGCCTGCGCCAGCACGCGGAAGTTGAAGTCCAGCTGCGACAGTTCACGGTTGAGGTAGAGCGCCGGATCGCGCAGCGGATCGGCGGCCGCGTCCAGCAGCGCGCTGCCGAAGTCGTCGGCGGGTGGCGCGGCCTTGGCGGAGGTGCGTTTGCGGACCGGTCCGCCGCGGGTTGCAGATGAGGTCACACGGTCGCTCCATGGAAGGAAGTCTCGCGCGGGCGCACCCGCTCGGGTCCGAAAACGCAGGCGAAGCGGCTGCCGCGCCCGACTTCGCTGTCGATCTCCAGCCGGGCCTGGTGCAGGTGCAGCACGTGCTTGACGATCGCCAGCCCCAGCCCGGTGCCGCCGGATTCTCGCGAGCGGCTGGTCGAGACGCGGTAGAAGCGCTCGGTGATGCGCGGCAGGTGCGCGGGCGGGATGCCGTAGCCGGAATCCTCGACCGACAGCACGGCGCCGCCGTCGGGCGTCGCATCGTAGCGGATCGCGATGCGGCCGCCGGCCGGGGTGTAGCGCACCGCGTTGCTGACCAGGTTGGAGAACGCGCTGTGCAACTCGCGGATGGAGCCGGACAGGTCGGTGCCGGCGCCGTCCTCGACGCTGATGGTATGGCGGCCCTGGCTGAGCATTTCCAGCTCGCGCCGCAACGACGCCAGCATCGAGGCCATCGACACCGTCTCGTTGCCGATGCTGTCCTGCGCCTCGAGCCGCGACAGGGTCAGCAGGTCCTCGACCAGCTGGGTCATCCGCGTCGACTGGTGCTGCATCTCCTGCAGCATCGGCGCCCAGTCCGGCTGCTCGGCGGGGTCGAGCATGTCGAGGTAGCCGTGCACGACGGTCAGCGGCGTGCGCAGCTCGTGGGAAACGTTGGCGACGAAATCGCGCCGCATCTGCTCCAGTTTCACCAGCTTGGTGACGTCGCGCGCCAGCAGCAGCCACAGATCCTCGGAGTAGGGGATCAGGCGCAGGTCCAGGCGCGTGCCCGACGAGAACGGCGAGGGGACGTCGAGCATCGGTTCGGCGCGCCGGCCCTGCGCCAGCCAGTGCGAGACCGGCAGCGGCTGCAGGCAGTCGCCGACCGGCTTGTCCAGGTCGCGCGGATGGCGCATGCCCAGCAGCGTCGTCGCCGCGCGGTTGAACCAGCGCACGCGCTGGGAATTGCGGTCGACGATGACGACCGCGTCCGGCAGCGCGGTGGCGACCGCGCGGTAGGCGCGCAGCATGGCGATCAGGCGCCGCTTGCGCGCGCGCATGTCCTGCTGGCCGCGATGCAGCAGGCGGTCGGTTTCCTGCCACACTCCGTCGCCCTGCGGCGGCGGCACGCGGCGCCGCGAGGTCAACCGGGTCAGCAGGTCGTAGAGCTTCCAGTAGTGCCAGGCGACGACGCCGAGCGCGGTCAGCGCCAGCGCCATCCACACCTGCCCGAGCAATGCGCCGACGACGATCGCGGCGGCGAGGATCGCGGCGAGCTGCAGCAGGGTGCGGGTCCAGGCGGCGCGGATGCGGGGTGGCATGGGGGCAAGTCTAGGCAATGTGGCGTGACAGGTCTGCGTCAGCGTGCGCGGCGGCGATGCGCCGGCGTGCGCTTGTGCGGTTGCGTGGAAAGCGGATGCCCGCGGCTGTCCGGGGCATCCCGGTACGCGTCATGGCGGTGGCGCGCCGCGGGGCCGGATGTGGCGCCGACGGCCGCTGGGAGCGCGAAGCGCGCCGGCGCGCGACGTCCCGGTCACACGGAGGCCGAAAACCGGTATCCCGATCCCCGCACCGTCTGCACCATGCCGTCCAGTGCGCTGGGTTCGAGGGTCTTGCGCAGCCGGCGGATGTGCACGTCGACCGTGCGCTCCTCGACGTAGACGCTGCCGCCCCAGACGTGGTCGAGCAGCTGCGAGCGCGAGTACACGCGTTCCGGGTGGGTCATGAAGAAGTGCAGCAGCCGGTATTCGGTCGGGCCGATGGTGATGGGCTCGCCGCCGGCGAACACCCGGTGCGCGGCGCCGTCGATGCGCAGCTCGCCGACGCTGACGCTGCCGTCCTCGTCGTCGTCGCGGGCACGGCGCATCACCGCGCGGATCCGCGCCAGCAGCTCGCGCGCCGAGAACGGCTTGACCACGTAGTCGTCCACGCCCGCCTCGAGGCCGCCGACGCGGTCATTCTCCTCGCCGCGCGCGGTCAGCATGATGATCGGGATGTCGCGGGTCAGCGGCTCCTTGCGCCAGCGTCGCGCCAGTTCCAGGCCGCTGGTGCCGGGCAGCATCCAGTCGAGCAGGATCAGGTCCGGGACCCGGTCGACGATCGCCGACTGCGCCTCGCGCGCATCGGCCGCGTGCATCGGCTCGAACTCGCCCTTGCGCAGCGCGAACGCCACCATGTCGCGGATGGCCGGTTCGTCGTCGACGATGAGGATGCGCTTCTGCATGGACGGATCACCTGTCTGGCCGGATGGCACCGCCATTACACGACAGTTTTGTGACCGGTTGGTGACACCGTCGCCGGAATGCAATCACCGCCGCCTGCGGGACTCAGCGGCGGCGGCGCAGGTCTTCGTCGCGGATGCCCTGGCGGTGCAGTTCCAGGACGGTGGGCGTGATCGAGGCGATCCGGGCGTCGATCCGCGCGCGGGCGTAATAATCCAGGTCGTCGCGCTTCTTCAGGGTGTTGAGCTGGACCAGCGCCTGCTCCGGGCGGCCGCCGAGGAACGCGGCCTCGGCCCAGGCCTCGCCGGCCCGGACCGGGTCGCCGGCCATCTCGCTGGCCCGGGCGAAACTGCGCTGGAACACCGGGTCGCTGCCGGAGGCGTTGAGCAGCGGCCGCAGGATTTCCTGGGCGCGGCGCCCGGCCTCGGGCGTGTTGCGCTCGGCCAGCACCATCGCGTAACTGAGCACGACGGCCGGGTTGCGCGGCATGCGGTCGAGCAGCGCCTCGAAGCGGTGGTCGGCGGCGACGCCGCGTCCGGCGCGGGCGTCGGCCTCGGCCAGGGTGACCGACAGCCAGACGTCGCCGGGATACTCGCCCAGCAGCTCGGCCAGCGTCTTCGACGCGGCGTCGGCGTCGTTGTTGCGCAGGCGCGCGACCGCCAGTCCGTAGCGCTGGGCGTCGGTCAGCGGCGCGGTGCGGCGCATCGCCTCGTATTCCCGGATCGCGGCGGCCGCGGTATCGGCGCTCAGCACCCGCAGGCGTTCGCGGGCCCAGCCGAACTGGGCGCCATCGGGCGCATTGCCGCCGGTGACCGACACCCGCAGCGAAGCGGGCAGCATGGGGTTGTCGGCGATGCGCAGCGACGCGTCGATCGCGCCGTCGAGCGGCACCCGCTCCGAACGGCTGCCCTGCGGCGTGGTGGTCACCGCCTGCACGCTGTTGCCGGCCATCTGGTCGGCGCGCGAGCGCGCCTCGCTGATGCGGGTGGTGGTCACCGGGTGGGTGCGCAGGTAGTCGGGCAGGCGTTCGCGGTCGCCGCCCTGGTTGGTCCGCGACACCGCCTGCATGCGCTCGAACATCGTCGCCATCGCTTCGGGCTGGTAGCCGCTGCGCGCGAGCGTGCGGATGCCCAGGCGGTCGGCTTCCGATTCGTTGGACCGGGTGTAGTCGATCTGGCGCTGGATCGCCAGGCCCTGCGCGCCGGCCAGCACCGCCATCGCCGCGTCGTCGGCGGAATTGCTGCTGCTCTGCGAGGCGACCGCGATCGCGCCGAGCATCGCCAGCAGCATAGGCACCTGGTCGCGCTGGGCGCGCTCCACGCCGCGCAGCACGTGCGCCTGGGTCACGTGCGCGACCTCGTGGGCCAGCACCGCGGCGACCTCGTCCTCGCTCTGCGCGGCCAGCACCAGGCCCGCGTTCATGCCGATGTAGCCGCCCAGCGTGGCGAAGGCGTTGATGCTGCGGTCGCGCATCATGAAGAACGTGAAGGGCTGCTGCGGCTGGTCGCTGGCCGCCGCCAGGCGCACGCCGGTGGCGCGCAGCCAGCTGTCGACCAGCGGATCCTCGAGCACGTAGTTGTAGTTGCGCAGCTGGCTGAGCAGCATCTGCCCGTATTCGCTCTGCCGCGCCGGGCTGAGCACGGTGCCGGCGGAGGAGCCGATGTCGGGCAGGCGGGTGTCCTGCGCGGCGGTCGGCAACGGCGCGGTGGACAGCGCGCCACCAGACAGCGCCAGCGCGACGGCGGACGCGGCGAAGGCACCGCGGGCGCGCAGGCCTCGGTCAGGGCGGGTTGGGGCGGGGCGGGCTCGGCGCATCGGACTCGGTTCGTCGGCGGGCATCCCGTCGCGACACGACGGCAGCCCAGCATGCAGGCGCGGAGCGCCAGCGGCGTGAATGGCATGTTAAAGCAGCGCGGTCCGGTCCCCGTGTCGCGGTTGGCCGGCAGCGGCGGGCCCGGTCCGCGTTGCCATCAGCGTCCCGCCGGCTGGAAAACCGGGCCGGGCGCCTCCAGACTCTGACAGGCGATCCCGTCACAAGTTTCCGGAGTCCTCCCTTGAATGTCCCCGCACCGGCCGGCACCCCGCCCGAAATCACCGTCTACACCAGCGCGATCTGCGGCTATTGCGTCGCCGCCAAGACCTTCCTCAAGAACCAGGGGCTGGCCTGGACCGAGGTCCGGGTCGACCTGGATCCCGAAGCGCGCGCGCGCATGGTCGAACTCGCCCGCCGCACCAGCGTGCCGCAGATCTTCGTCGGCGATGTCCACGTCGGCGGCTACGACGACATGATGGCGCTGCACCGCGCCGGCAGGTTCGCGCCGCTGCTCGCCGGGGACGCCGCTTGAGCGCGGAGGCCGGCGAAGGCGACCGCATCGCCGAGTTCACCGCGTTCCGCAAGCGCATGAACGAACGCATCCTGGCCGAGCCCAACCAGGTCGTGCGCCGTTTCTTCGCCCTCGATACCCAGACCTACCAGGCCGGCGCGCTGGACCTGAAGACCAAGGAAATGCTGGGCCTGGTGGCGTCGCTGGTGCTGCGCTGCGACGACTGCATCAGCTACCACGTCGCCCAGTGCCGCGAAGCGGGCGTGCGCCGAGACGAGATGTTCGAGGTGTTCTCGGTGGGCCTGGTGGTCGGCGGCAGCATCGTCATCCCGCACCTGCGCCGGGCGGTGGATTTCCTCGACCAGCTGGAACAGGGCGAAGCCGCCGCGCCCGACTGCGACACCCACGCCTGACCTGCCGCGGCGCGGGTGACGCGGCCGCCGCGCGGCATGCGCGCAGGCGCGACGCGGCGCCCTTGTTCGGCGGTTTCGCCATGTCGTTCCCGCGCCGGCGCGGCGTGGCGATTTGGGAAGCGGCAGCCCGCTCGGGCATAATGCGCGGGTTTCCCTTCCACTCGATGCCGCGTCCGCGCGGCATCCTTGCGCACGGATCAAACTCCACATGACCCACACGATTACGGTCATCCGCGGCGACGGTATCGGCCCGGAGATCATGGACGCCACGCTGCACGTGCTCGACGCGATGCAGCTCGGCCTCCGCTACGAAGACGCCGACGCCGGCCTGATGGCCCTCGAGAAGCACGGCGAGCTGCTGCCGGCCGCGACGATGGATTCGATCCGCCGCAACAAGGTCGCGCTCAAGAGCCCGCTGACCACGCCGGTCGGCGGCGGCTTCAGCTCGATCAACGTCGAACTGCGCCGCCAGTTCGACCTCTACGCCAACGTGCGCCCGGCGACCTCGTTCCCCAACACGCGCTCGCGCTTCGACAGTGGCGTGGACCTGATCACGATCCGCGAGAACACCGAGGGCTCGTACATCAGCGAAGGCCAGGAAGTCTCGGCCGACGGCGAAACCGCGATCTCGATCACCCGCATCACCCGCAAGGGGTCGGAGCGGATCGTCCGCTACGCCTTCGAGCTGGCCCGCAAGACCGGCCGCAGGAAGGTGACGATCGTGCACAAGGCCAACATCCTCAAGAGCACGTCGGGCCTGTTCCTGAAGATCGCCCGCGAGGTCGCGGCCGAGTATCCGGACATCGAGGCCAACGAGATGATCGTCGACAACACCTGCATGCAGCTGGTGATGCGTCCGGAGCAGTTCGACATCATCGTCACCACCAACCTGTTCGGCGACATCATCTCCGACCTGTGCGCCGGCCTGGTCGGTGGCCTGGGCCTGGCGCCGGGCGCCAACATCGGCAGCGACGTGGCGATCTTCGAGGCCGTGCACGGCTCCGCGCCGGACATCGCCGGCAAGGGCGTCGCCAATCCCTGCGCGCTGCTGCTTGCGGCCGCGCAGATGCTCGACCACCTGGCGCTGCCGGAGCAGGCGCAGCGCCTGCGCAAGGCGATCGTCGCCACGCTCGAAGCCAGGGACGGGGTGACCCCGGACCTCGGCGGCAGCGGCACCACGACCAGCTTCGCCCAGGCGATCGCCGCGCGCCTGTAGGGGAGGGCGGGCAGGCATCCAACCGCCTGGCGACAGGCCCGATGCCACCACAGGAAACGGGACGCACGCGCGTCCCGTTTTTTTTTCCTTCTCTGATTCCCGGGAATTCTCGACCGCTGCGATCCGGGATTGCCTGCAAACATCCCGCTGTCGTCCCGGGCGCAGCGAGGGACCTGCTTCATCCGTGTCCCGGACCAGATGCTCCTCTCAGTCGTCCGCGACCAGATGGAACTCCTTGAGCAGTACGCCGATCTGGGTGCTGTCGAGTTTCTGCATCAGCCGGTGGCGCAGGAACGCCGGGCCGGGGATCTCGATCTCCTTGCCGTCGCGCAGGCGCCCGGTCGCGGCCAGCAGCGTGCGGACGTCGTAGGTCGAATTGAACACTTCCGGCACGCCGCGCTCGACCCCGAGCAGGGTGTAGACCGCTTCCATCGGCGTGCGCACCGAGTATTCGGTGGTGAAGATGCAGTCGCGCTGCCTCGACTCGGCGAACTGGCCGATGAAGGCGAAGTTGACCGCGCCCTCGGGCACCACGTCGGGCCGGTCGCCGGCTTGCCGCGGCATGAAGAACGCGGTGACGTAGGGCATCATCACCGGCACGGTCTTCGCCCCGGTCGCGGCCAGTTCCGGGATGTCCTCGACCGGCACGCCCATGTGGTACAGCCACTCCTGGGTGATTTCCTCGCCGGTGCAGTCCTGCATGGGCTTCTTGACGTAGTCGCCGGGCGTGTCGACGAACAGCGCGTAGACCCACACCACGATCTGGTCCTTGGGCTGCTGCTTGAAATGCGGCTGCCGGTTCACCGTCCAGCTGAGCAGCCACGAGGAATCCCTGGCGGTGACGATGCCGCCGGTGACCACCTTGCCGCTGAACGGGTCGCGTTTGGCGATCCTGCGGATGTACTCGGGAATGCGGGCATCGAGCGTGGTGACGGTGGCCGACTCCCATTTGGTTTCGGGAATATGCGCGCCGAACACGTCGGGACGGCCGAACGCCGGGTCCTGCGCGGCGATGCGCCGCCACAGGTCCCAGGCCGGCGCCGGTCCTTCGTCGAGCCGCGCCGGCGTGTGGTGGTCGCCATCGTCGGAGTTCTCGGTCAACGAGCCGATGGTCATGAACACCAGGTCGTCCGGCCCCAGGTCGACGCCGCCGGCGGCACCGTCCCTGCGCCAGTGGATGCGGGTGGCCTGCTTGCGCCCGGGCGCGATGTCGAAATCGACGTCGGTGACCTCGGTGCCGTACTGGAACACCACGCCATGGTCCTGCAGCCACTTGACCAGCGGCAGCACCAGCGACTCGTACTGGTTGTACTTCGTGAACTTCAGTGCCGAGAAGTCCGGCAGGCCGCCGATATGGTGGATGAAACGATGCAGGTACAGCTTCATCTCCAGCGCGGAGTGCCATTCCTCGAAGGCGAACATCGTGCGCCAGTACAACCAGAAGTTGCTGGCGAAGAAATCCCGGCCCAGCACCTCGTCGATGCGCTTGTTCTCCATCTCCTCGCGGGTGGCCAGGAACAGCCTGACGATCTCCTTCTGCGCCTGGTCGCTGAGGGTGAACAGGCCATCGGTGTGCGCGTCCTCGCCCCGGTTCACCGTGGCGCGCTGCAGGGAGAAGTTGGGATCGTCCTTGTTGAGCCAGTAGAACTCGTCGAGCACGCTGGCGCCCTCGATCTCCAGCGACGGGATGGAGCGGAACAGGTCCCACAGGCACTCGAAGTGGTTCTCCATCTCGCGCCCGCCGCGGACCACGAAGCCTTTCTCCGGCACCTTGAGCCCATCCAGCGCGCCGCCCGGGAGCTGCAGCCGCTCCAGGATGGTGATCCGCTCGCCGGGCATGTGCCCGTCACGGATCAGGAAGGCCGCGCCCGAGAGGGCCGCCAGGCCTGATCCGACGAACCAGGCGCTCTTGCCGTCCACGCCTTCGGGCTTGCGCGGGCGCGCGAAGGCTTCGTAGTTGCCGCTGCTGTAGTACATGAGAATCTCCTGTTTCCCCGACTGTTTCCCGCCTCCCGGCGTTGATTGTGCGCCGGGGGCGGGTGAAGATTCCCTGACGTGTACGGCGGCCTCTGCCCCAAACGAAGAAAGGGCGCTTGCGCGCCCCTTCTTCCGTCGTTTGCAGCGCCGTCAGTTGCGCGACTGCAGCTTCGACAGCAGGCGCAGGAACTCGATGTACAGCCACACCAGCGTCACCATCAGGCCGAAGGCGCCGTACCACTCCATGTACTTCGGTGCGCCCTGTTCGACGCCGGTCTCGATGAGGTCGAAGTCCAGCACCAGGTTCAGCGCGGCGACGACGACCACGAACAGGCTGAAGCCGATGCCGATCAGGCCGCTGTCGTGGATGAACGGGATGTTGATGTTGAAGAAGCCCAGCACGATGGTCGCCAGGTACACCAGCGCGATGCCGCCGGTCGCGGCGACGACGCCGAGCCGGAAGTTCTCGGTGGCCTTGATCAGCCCGCTGCGGTAGGCGAACAGCAGCGCGAACAGGGTGCCGAAGGTCAACAGCACCGCCTGCATGACGATGCCGTCGTAGACGAAGTTGTACATCGCCGAGATCGCGCCGAGGAAGAACCCTTCGACCAGCGCGTACAGCGGCGCGGTGACCGGCGCCCATTCCTTCTTGAACACCGTGATCATCGCCAGCACGAAACCGCCGATCGCACCGCCCCAGACGTACATGCCGAATCCCGGCTGCGGGCGGCCGTCGACGCCGAACTCCACCTGCGACCAGGCGAAGGCGGCGGTGAGCACGGTCAGCAGCAGCAGGAAGCCGGTCTTGTTGACGGTGCCGTTGAGCGTCATCACCTCGCCGGGACGGGAGACGACACTGCCGCTGGCCAGGTCGAGGAAGGTCGATTCCTTGAGGGTCGGATTGCCGCTGCGCATGGATGAAACCCCTGTAGTTGCGTGAAATGGACTGGTGCCGAGGATACACGGCATCGATGCAGGGCATGGCCGCGTTGACAGCCCGCCTGCCGCTTCCCACAATGCCTGCCGTCGGCCGGCCTCGCCCGCGCGACGTCGACCGCTCGTTCCGGCGGGGTATAGCGCAGTCTGGTAGCGCGCCTGCTTTGGGAGCAGGATGTCGGGGGTTCGAATCCCTCTACCCCGACCACCGGACGCATCGTCGTCCCGTCATTCCCGCAGGCGCCCGTAGCTCAACCGGATAGAGCACCGGCCTTCTAAGCCGGGGGTTACAGGTTCGATTCCTGTCGGGCGCGCCATTCCCGGCCGCGGCCCGGCCCGGCGGATCAGGGCGCATCCAGCGCCGCCGCCGCGCGTCTGACCTTGAACTCGCAGTGCCGCAGCACCGCCAGCGCATCGCTGCGGCGCCGGGGACTGCTCGAGGCCACGCAGTCGGAGACCACGACGACGTCGAATGCGAACATCCGCGCATCGAGCGCCGTCGCCAGCACGCAGGCCTCCGTCGAGACCCCGGTGATCAGCAGGCGGCGGATGCCGGTGCGTTCCAGGATGAATTGCAGCGGAGTCTGGTGGAACGCCGAATGCCGGGGTTTCAGCACCAGGTCGTCGTCGGCGTCCGGGGCCAGATGGTCGAGGATCGGCGCCGCCTTCGATTCGCGCGCCAGCGCCACCAGCGCCGGGAATTCGGATCGCCACGCGGTGAAGTTGTCGTTGACGTAGATGCATGTCCCGCCACCACGCCTGACCCGGCGCTTGAGTCGTCCGATGCCGGGCGCGGCCGCGATCGCAGCGCGACGCAATGCGTCGCCGCGCGGAAAGTCGAAGGTGCTGATCATGTCCAGGATCAGCAGGGCGGGAGCGTCGGTCATCGTCGGGCAGGGCGGTCCACGCGTGGCGTCGTCGTGCGGTGTTATTGCGCCGGCCGTGTCGGAATCGCGTGACGCCTGCGCCCGCCTCGGGATGGCGTGCAGGAGAGGCCGGCCGTCGTGGCCGGCAATGCGGATGCGGCAGCCGCGCGTCTGACATTTCCGGCAACGGCGCGCTACAATGCGCGCCCGCTGCGCCGACTGTTCCCAAGGCATGCCGTTTCATGCCGAATCGGGATAGAATGCGCGGCCCGCCGCGGCGAGTCGCATCGCGGCATGGAAAGCGTTTCTGGTGGCTGTAGCTCAGTTGGTTAGAGTACTGGATTGTGATTCCAGTGGTCGGGGGTTCGAATCCCCTCAGCCACCCCACCGTTCCACCGGGTGATGCCGCAAGGTGTTGCCCAGGCGCGCGAAGTTGCGTAAACTGCGCGCCCGCTTCATCGGGCCGTTAGCTCAGTTGGTAGAGCAGTTGACTCTTAATCAATAGGTCCAAGGTTCGAATCCTTGACGGCCCACCAGTTCCACGAAAACGCCCGGCAATGCCGGGCGTTTTCGTTTTCGGAGGCGTATGCGGGATTCGAACCTGCGGTTCGCCTGCTGCGCAGGTCCGGCCATGCGCAGCGCGCATGGCGTTCGCCCGGGCGCGAACCGGTGGTTCGCGAGCGGCCCGGGCTCACCCTTGACGGCCCACCCGTTCCACGAAACGCCTGGTAGTGCCGGGTGTTTTTGTTTTCGGGGGCGTGCGCGGGATTCGAACCTGCGGTTCGCCTGGCGAGGTGATGGATGCAGGCAGGGGCGGCGATCGTCTACGATGCGCCGGTCCGCCGCAGGCGGCGCACGATCGCGAAAGTGGCGGAATTGGTAGACGCCCTGGTTTTAGGTACCAGTGCCGCAAGGCGTGGGGGTTCGAGTCCCCCCTTTCGCACCACGCCAGGTGAACCCAAGGTCGCCTGCGATGAAGAACGCGCCGTCGCGCGCCCGGATCGAGACGGCGCAGGCTGTTTGCTTCCATCTTCCCAGGGAAGAGTGGATAGCGTGGCAATCCCCGGAAATCCGACGAACGCGCGCTCTCACGCGGATCGAAACAGCCCAGTCCGCGCTCTTTCATCCGGCTTCTCGCCGATGACCGGGCAGGACGGCCGTCCGGGTCTTGCGTAGGTCGGCCCTACGCGGCCGACGTGCGCGATGTTGTGGATGCGCAAGGTGCAGTGGCCCCCGTCTGCCTGGCCCGACCGGAAGCCCGGCGTCGGGGGGTGGGGCGTTGCCCCGCCCATGATGGAAGCTGCCCGGGAGTCCGCGAAGCGTCGTTCATCCTCCTCGGCGTCCGAGGCTCGATCGCGGCAAACCTCCGGATCCCGGCAAACGCCTGCCCACTTCGTCCTGAGCCGGATTGTTCACGCGCGGCCTTCGGCGCATCCCCCGCACCCCGTCGCGACGCTGGCGGCCGGCCCCCGAATCAGCCACACTATCGCGTTCTGTCGCCCGCCACCGCAAGGTCCGGGGCCGGCAGGCCCGGGAATCGCCGTTTCCGATGGCGGTTCTCCAACAATTTCCGACAAATTCAAGATGTCATGCGGCGGCAGCCGTGAGCGCAGGAGTGGATATGCAAGTTTCGGTCGAATCGCTGGGCAGCCTGGAACGCAAAGTGACGTTCCGCGTGCCATCCGAACGCCTGGAGACCCAGGTCGGGGGGCGTCTGCGCGAGATCGCGCGCACCACGCGCCTCAAGGGCTTCCGTCCGGGCAAGGTGCCGGCCAAGGTGGTCGAGCAGCGCTTCGGCGAGCAGGTCCGCGCCGAGGTGCTGGACACCCTGCTGCGCGAGGGCTTCGACCAGGCGGTGCGCGAGAACGAACTGCGCCTGGCCGGCCAGCCGCAGATCGCGCCGGACGGCGAGGCGGGCGAGGGCGAGCTGGCCTTCACCGCGACCTTCGAGATCGTGCCGGATTTCGGCGAGATCGACCTGGAGAAGCTGACCGTCGTGCGGCACACGGCCGACGTGGCCGAGGACGACATCGACCGCATGATCGAGAACCTGCGCCTGCAGCGCCGCAGCTGGAGCGCGGTCACACGTCCGGCGCAGACCGGCGATGCGGTCGACGTCGAGACCTGGTCGCAGATCGGCGACCAGCGCCTGCCGGCCGAGGGCGCTGAGCGCGGTACCACGGTGCTGGGCTCTGGCGCGATGTTCCCGGCGATCGAGGATGCGCTTGTCGGCCTGTCGGCCGGCGATGAGAAAACCGTCGAGGTCACCTTCCCCGGCGACTGGCGGGTGCCGCAGCTGGCCGGGAAGCAGGCCGAAGTGCACGTGAAGGTGGAGCAGGTCTCCGAGCAGCATCTGCCGGAGGTCGACGGCGCGTTCATCCGCAGTTTCGGCGTCAAGAGCGGCGAGATGGCGCAGTTCCGCACCGAAATCCGCACCAACCTGGAGCGCGAGCTCAAGGGCGCGCTGATGGGGCGCCTGCGTCGCGAGGTCGGCGAGCAGCTGGTCGCCGCCTATTCGCACGTCGAACTGCCGCCCAAGCTGGTCGAGGCCGAGGCGCGTTCGCTGCTGCGCCAGACGCTCGACGAGGCGCGCCGGCGTGGCCAGAACCCCGAAGTCGGCGCCGACGCCCACCAGGGCTTCATGGAACCGGCGCGCAAGCGGGTCCTGGTCGGCCTGCTGGTCGGCGAGGTCGCCCGCAAGCACGACCTGCGGCTGGACCCCAAGCGCGTCAACGAGACCATCCGCCTGATCGCCTCGACCTACGAGGAGCCGCAGCAGGTCATTGAGATGTACCGCAACGACCCCAAGTTGATGTCCGGACTGCAGAACCGGGTGATGGAGGAGCAGGTGATCGACTGGATCGCCGAGCGCGCCCAGCACACCGAGCAGCCGTTGACCTTCCAGGAGGCCATCAGCCCGCAGGGCTGAGCCATGGCGCCCCGGACGACCGGCCCCACCGCCGGTCGTTTTTCCATCCGACAGGATTGATTGATGAGCATCGAGACCAAAGCCCTGAACCTCGTGCCGATGGTGGTCGAACAGACCAGCCGCGGCGAGCGCGCGTACGACATCTACTCGCGGCTGCTCAAGGAGCGGATCATCTTCCTCGTCGGCGGGGTCGACGACCATGTGGCCAACGTGATCGTGGCGCAGTTGCTGTTCCTGGAGGCGGAGAATCCCGAGAAGGACATCCACCTCTACATCAATTCCCCGGGCGGCATCGTCACGGCCGGCATGGCGATCTACGACGCGATGCAGTTCATCAAGCCCGACGTCAGCACCACCTGCCTGGGCCAGGCGGCCAGCATGGGCGCCTTGCTGCTGGCCGCGGGCGCGGCCGGCAAGCGCTATGCGCTGCCGAACTCGCGGGTGATGATCCACCAGCCGCTGGGCGGCTTCCAGGGCCAGGCGACCGACATCGACATCCATGCACGCGAGATCCTGTCGATGAAGCAGCGCCTGAACGAGATCATGGCCCACCACACCGGCCAGCCGCTGGAGACCATCGCCCGGGACACCGAGCGCGACAACTTCAAGAGCGCCGAGGCCGCGCGCGAGTACGGCCTGGTCGACCAGGTGCTGGAGCGCCGCCCCGACGAGTCGATCCAGCCGGCGTGACCGGCGGGTCTTCCAGGTAGTTGATTTCAAAGGCATCTTCGTCGCGGCGCCGCGGGCTTGGCGGTGCCGGACGCTGTGCTATTCTCGAAACGTAACCGCAACACAGATTTGGCGAAGGCATGAGCGAAGACCGTCAGGGTCGTTCCGGCGACAGCAACAAGATCCTCTACTGCTCCTTCTGCGGAAAGAGCCAGCACGAGGTGCGCAAGCTGATTGCGGGCCCCAGCGTGTTCATCTGCGATGAGTGCGTCGAGCTGTGCAACGACATCATCCGCGAGGAACTCGAGGAAAAGGCCCAGTCGGCGCGCAGTTCGCTGCCGAAGCCGCGCGAGATCCTGGAGGTGCTCGACCAGTACGTGATCGGCCAGCGCCGGGCGAAGAAGACCCTCGCCGTCGCGGTGTACAACCACTACAAGCGCATCGAGAGCCGCAGCAAGAACGACGAGGTCGAGCTTGCGAAGTCCAACATCCTGCTGATCGGTCCGACCGGTTCGGGCAAGACGCTGCTGGCCGAGACGCTGGCGCGGCTGCTCAACGTGCCGTTCACGATTGCCGACGCGACGACGCTGACCGAGGCCGGCTACGTCGGCGAGGACGTCGAGAACATCATCCAGAAGCTGCTGCAGAAGTGCGACTACGACGCCGAGAAGGCGCAGCAGGGCATCGTCTACATCGACGAGATCGACAAGATCTCGCGCAAGAGCGAGAACCCGTCGATCACCCGCGACGTGTCGGGCGAGGGCGTGCAGCAGGCGCTGCTGAAGCTCATCGAAGGCACCGTCGCCAGCGTGCCGCCGCAGGGCGGGCGCAAGCATCCGCAGCAGGAATTCCTGCAGGTCGACACCAAGAACATCCTGTTCATCGTCGGCGGCGCATTCGCCGGCCTGGACAAGGTGATCCAGGCGCGCAGCACCGACGCCGGCGGCATCGGCTTCGGCGCCAAGCTCAAGAGTTCCGAGCGCAAGGCCGACACCGGCAAGGTGCTGGCCGAGGTCGAGCCCGAGGACCTGATCAAGTTCGGCCTGATCCCGGAGTTCGTCGGCCGCCTGCCGGTGGTCGCCACGCTGGAGGAACTGGACGAAGCCGCGCTGATCCAGATCCTCACCGAGCCCAGGAACGCGATCACCAAGCAGTTCAAGAAGCTGTTCGAGATGGAAGGCGTGGAACTGGAGTTCCGCCAGGACGCGCTGTCGGCGATCGCCAAGAAGGCGATCAAGCGCAAGACCGGCGCGCGCGGCCTGCGCACGATCGTCGAGTCGGTGCTGCTGGACACGATGTACGAGCTGCCGTCGCTGGACAGCGTCAGCAAGGTGGTGGTCGACGAGTCGGTGATCGAGCACAAGTCCGAGCCCTACCTGATCTACGAGACCCCGGCGCCGGAACAGAAGGTGGCTTCCGGCGACTGACGCCGTCGCCGGAATGTAGTGTTCCGGCGGCCATCGCAAACCGGGTCCGCGGGCCCGGCCCGGCGGGGAATCCCGCTCTGGCGCACATCGACGCGCCGCATTCCGCCCGGGGTGCGGCGCGTTTTCGCGTGTGCGCGGCGAATACGCTTGCATCGGTGCCGTCCGCGCCCCATAACGGAGGCATGGCTGGCCATCGGGCCAGCGCCGGCGACCGCCGGCACGACGCAATGCACGAGGACTTAGATGAGCGAGCGCACCTCCCCCGAAATCCATGACCTGCCGGTGCTGCCGCTGCGGGACGTGGTGGTGTTCCCCCACATGGTGATCCCGCTGTTCGTGGGTCGCGACAAGTCGATCCGCGCGCTCGATCTCGCCATGGAAGCCGACAAGCGCATCCTGCTGGTCGCGCAGAAGTCCGCCGAGACCGACGATCCGGCGGCCGACGACCTGTACCAGATCGGCACGCTGGCGCACGTGCTGCAGCTGCTGAAGCTGCCCGACGGCACCATCAAGGTGCTGGTCGAGGGCATCGAGCGGGTGTCGCTGCGCGACATCCACGAGCACGATGGCGCGCTCGCCGGGCAGGGCGTGCCGGTGGCGCCGGTCGAGGGCCGCGAGCCGCGCGAGGTCGAGGCCATCGCGCGTTCGCTGATGAGCCTGTTCGAGCAGTACGTCAAGACCAACCGCAAGCTGCCGCCGGAGCTGCTGCAGACCCTGTCCGGCATCGACGAGCCCGGCCGCCTGGCCGACACCATCGCCGCGCACCTGGGCGTGCGCCTGGCCGACAAGCAGCGCCTGCTCGAGGCGACCGACACCGCCGACCGCCTGGAGCTGCTGGTCGGCTTCGTCGACGGCGAGATCGACGTGCAGCAGATGGAGAAGCGCATCCGCGGCCGGGTCAAGTCGCAGATGGAGAAGTCGCAGCGCGAGTACTACCTCAACGAGCAGATGAAGGCGATCCAGAAGGAGCTCGGCGAGATCGACGATGCGCCGAACGACATCGAGGAGATCGCCCGCAAGATCGCCGAGGCCGGCATGCCCAAGCCGGTGGAGGCCAAGGCGCGCGCCGAGTTCAACAAGCTCAAGCAGATGCCGCCGATGTCGGCCGAGGCCTCGGTCGTGCGCAACTACCTCGACTGGCTGCTGGGCGTGCCGTGGAAGAAGCGCAGCAAGGTGCGCAAGGACCTCAAGGTCGCGCAGGACACGCTGGATGCCGACCACTACGGCCTGGAGAAGGTCAAGGAGCGCATCCTCGAGTACCTGGCGGTGCAGACCCGCGTGAAGCAGATGAAGGGCGCGATCCTGTGCCTGGTCGGCCCGCCCGGCGTGGGCAAGACCTCGCTGGGCCAGTCGATCGCCAAGGCGACCAACCGCAAGTTCGTGCGCATGTCGCTCGGCGGCGTGCGCGACGAGGCCGAGATCCGCGGCCATCGCCGCACCTACGTCGGCTCGATGCCGGGCCGCATCGTGCAGAACCTCAACAAGGTCGGCACCAAGAACCCGCTGTTCCTGCTCGACGAGATCGACAAGATGTCGATGGACTTCCGCGGCGACCCGGCGTCCGCGCTGCTCGAGGTACTGGACCCGGAACAGAACAACAGCTTCAACGACCATTACCTGGAGGTCGATCTCGACCTGTCGGAGGTGATGTTCGTCGCCACGTCCAATTCGCTGAACATCCCCGGTCCGCTGCTCGACCGCATGGAGGTCATCCGCATTCCGGGGTATACGGAGGACGAGAAGCTCAACATCGCCATCCGCTACCTGCTGCCCAAGCAGCTGAAGGCCAACGGCCTGAAGGCCGACGAGCTGAAGGTGTCCGAGGGTGCGATCCGCGACATCGTGCGCTACTACACGCGCGAGTCGGGCGTGCGCAACCTCGAGCGCGAGATCGCCAAGATCTGCCGCAAGGTGGTCAAGGAGATCGCGCTGGCCGGGCCGGTGCAGGGCAAGGGCGCGGCGAAGGGCAAGGCGGTCAAGACGGTCAAGGTCACCGATAAGAACCTCGATACCTATCTGGGCGTGCAGCGCTTCGACTTCGGCCGCGCCGAGCAGGACAACGAGGTCGGCCTGGTGACGGGCCTGGCATGGACCGAGGTCGGCGGCGACCTGCTGCAGATCGAGGCCACCCAGGTTCCGGGCAAGGGCCAACTGACCCTGACCGGCCAGCTCGGCGACGTGATGAAGGAATCGGCCTCGGCGGCGATGTCGGTGGTGCGCGCGCGCGCCGAGCGCCTGGGGATCGAGCTGGATTTCCTGCAGAAGCACGACATCCACGTGCACGTGCCGGACGGCGCGACCCCCAAGGACGGCCCGAGCGCGGGCATCGCGATGGCCACCACGCTGGTGTCGCTGCTGACCAAGATCCCGGTGCGCGCGGACGTGGCAATGACCGGCGAGATCACCCTGCGCGGCCGCGTGACCGCGATCGGCGGGCTCAAGGAGAAGCTGCTGGCCGCGCTGCGCGGCGGCATCAAGACGGTGATCATCCCCGAGGAGAACCGCAAGGACCTGGCCGACATCCCGAAGAACGTCACCGAAGGCATGAAGATCGTGCCGGTCAAGTACATCGACGAGGTGCTGGACCTGGCACTGGAACGTCCGCTGCCACCGCCGCCGGAGCAGAAGAGCGAGGCCCGCAAGGGCCGCGCCAAGGTGCTGCCCAAGGCCGACGGCAACAAGCGGACGCGCGTGAAGCACTGAGGCCCGAGGCCCGGCGTGCCTCGCGCGCGCCGGGTCGGCAGTGGCCCCCACGAAGCCGTCGCTGCGCAGCAGCGGCGGCTTTCCGTTGTCCTGGTTCCGGTGCTGTCGGTCCGCGCGCGGCGCGGTCGCGTCAGCGGCGCGGCCGCAGCAGCACCAGCACCGCGCCGGTGCCGCCCTGCGCGGCGGGCGCGGTGTGGAACGCGAGCACGTCGGCGCGCTGGCGCAGCAGGCGGTCGACCAGGTTCTTCAGGATCGGCGCGTCGGGCGACGAGTTGCGGCCCTTGCCGTGGATGATGCGCACGCAGCCGATGCCGGCGTCGACCGCATCGCGCAGGAACAGGCGCAGCAGCGCGGTCGCCTGCGCACTGTCGCTGTGGTGCAGGTCCAGTTCCTCCTGGGCCGCGTACTCGCCGCGGCCCAGGCGCCGCAGCACGCGGCCCGGCACCTCGTCGCGACGGTACTGCATGCTGTCGCCGGCCTGCAGCAGCGGACCGTCGAGCAGTTGCCGGAATTCGCTGCGGGCCTCGGCGTCGTCGCGTTCGGCCATGCGCGTGCTCGGCCGCGGCGGCCTGGCCCGCGGCGGTTCCGGCGCGGCCGGCAGTTCGCGCACCGGGCCGATCGCCGCGCGGAACAGCGCGGCGTCGTCGTCGGAGGGCAGGTCCGGGGCAGGGTCGGGTGCGCGGCGCCGTGTCATGGCGCAAGCCTAGCCCGATCGCAGGTGTGCTGCAGCAAGGCGGCGCGCGCTGCGCCGCGATCGCACGGCTTTGTCTGCATATCCGGGTGGGGAGGGCGGACCCCATCCGGTATCATGTGCGGATCGTCCCTCGACACCCGGGTCCAGCAGAACGATTCATGCGCGTACTGGTCAGCAACGATGATGGCGTCGACGCGCCCGGTATCCGGATTCTCGCCCAGGGGCTGCGCGACGCCGGTCACGAGGTGCTGATCGTGGCCCCGGACCGCGACCGTTCCGGCGCCAGCAACTCGCTGACGCTCGACATGCCGCTGCAGGTGGTGCAGATCGACGACAGCACCTGGCGCGTGCACGGCACGCCGACCGACAGCGTGCACGTGGCGATCACCGGACTGCTCGAGCGCGAACCCGACATCGTGGTCTCGGGCATCAACAACACCGCCAACCTCGGCGACGACGTGATCTATTCGGGCACCGTCGCCGCGGCGATGGAGGGGCGCTTCCTCGGCCTGCCGGCGGTGGCGATGTCGCTGGTCACCGAGGACCACGTCGGCCGCCACTACGAGACCGCCGCGCGCGCGGCGGTGGAGATCGTGGCCCGGCTCAAGGCCGATCCGCTGCCGGCCAACACCATTCTCAACGTCAACGTGCCGGACGTGCCGTGGGAGGAGCTCGAGGGTTTCGAGGTCACGCGCCTGGGCAACCGCCACCGCGCCGAAGCATGCACGTCGATCGACGATCCGCGCGGCCGCACCTGGTGGTTCATCGGCGCGGCCGGTCCCGAACAGGACGCCGGCCCGGGCACCGACTTCCATGCCGTGCGCACGCGCCACATCGCGATCTCGCCGATCCACGTCGACCTGACCCGTTACCAGGCCCTCGAGCACGTCGCCAGCTGGGTCGACGGGCTCGAGGCCGGCCTCGAGGCGGCCCGGCCATGATGGCGCGGCTGCGGCTGCAACCCGAGGCGGTCGGCGTGGGCATGACCTCGCAGCGGGTCCGCGACCGGCTGATCGAGCGCCTGCGCGACGGTGCCCATTCCGGCGGCGGCATTTCCGACGAGCGCGTGCTCAATGCGATCCGTACCGTGCCGCGGCACCTGTTCGTCGACGAGGCGCTGGCCACCCGCGCCTACGAGGACACCGCGCTGCCGATCGGCCATGGCCAGACGATCTCCCAGCCCTGGGTCGTCGCCAGGATGACCGAGGCGCTGCTGGCCAACGGCATCCCGGCCAAGGTGCTGGAGATCGGCACCGGCTCGGGCTACCAGGCGACGATCCTCGCCGCGCTCGGCATCCAGGTGCACACCGTCGAGCGCATCGGCGAGCTGCTGCGTGTGGCGCGCAAGCGGTTCCGCTCGCTCGGCCTGAACGTGCGCAGCAAGCACGACGACGGCCGCATCGGCTGGCCGGAGAACGGTCCGTTCGACGGCATCATCGTCACCGCCGCCGGACCTGCGCTGGTCGATGCGCTGACCGCCCAGCTGGCCCCCGGCGGCACCCTGGTCGCACCGGTCGGCGCGCCGGGCGCGCAGCGGCTGCTGGTACTGCGCAAGGACGCCAACGGCGCCCTCGTGCAGCAGGACGTCGCCGCGGTCGCTTTCGTGCCGCTGCTGTCGGGGTTCGTGGATTGATGCGGCAGCGCGTGGCTGTCGACGATGGACCGGTCGCGCCCGTGTGGCGGCGCCGGCGGCGGATTCATCGGGCGTTGGACCGCCGGCGTCCATCGTCGTTTCGCGGTGCTGCCGCGGGATGTTCGAATGCCGGTGGCGAATGTGGTATCGAAGCGCATCGTCGCGGCGCATTGACGGTGCCGGGTGGCTTGTCTGTCGGTCTGATCTGGATGGAGTTGTACGCATGAGGATTCTGCTGGTGGTGCTGTCGGTCCTGCTGCTTGCCGCCTGCGGCACCAGCCGCGTGGTGCGCGAGGGCGGGAGCACGGCGACGACGTCGACGCCGCGGCCCGGGCAGACGGTGACCGTGCAGCGTGGCGATACCGTCTATCGCCTGGCCACCAGCAACGGCATCAGCCCGCTGGACCTGGCGATGTGGAACAACATCCGCGCCCCCTACACCATCTATCCCGGCCAGCGGCTGCGGCTGTACCCGAGCGGCAGCGCCACCGGCGGCACGACGGCCGCGGCGGCGACGCCTTCGCGGCCGGCGACGTCGGGCAGCACCGCGGTACGTCCCACGCAGGCCACGCCGCAGCCCCCCGCGCCGGTGCCCGCGAGCAGCCCGTTCCGCTGGCAGTGGCCGACCGACGGCCAGGTGATCGGCCGCTTCACCGCCGGCGAGCCTACCAAGCAGGGCGTCGACATCGCCGGCACCGGCGGCCAGCCGGTGCGCGCAGCGGCCGCGGGCGTGGTGGTCTACTCCGGCTCCGGGCTGGTCGGCTACGGCGAACTGATCATCGTCAAGCACGACGACAACTGGCTGTCGGCCTACGGCCACAACCGCACCCGGCGGGTCAACGAAGGCGAGCGCGTCAGCGCCGGCCAGCAGATCGCCGAGATGGGCCGCACCGGTGCCGCCCGCGACATGCTGCATTTCGAGATTCGCTACAACGGCAAGCCGGTCGATCCGCTGTCCTATCTACCGGCGCGTTGACAGGCGTTCCGCCGGGCCGCTTTGCCCTTCTCCCTCGGGGAGAAGGGCCCGCAGGGCGGATGAGGGTGCCTTGCCGATGCTCCGCCCACCTCCCGGCTCGCGCCCGATGCGCTGCGCAGTCCGGTCGTGCGCCTGGTCCTGCGCCTCGCCGGTCCCGAAGATCTGGATGCCCTGTTGCGGGGCGACAGGGGCCTGTTCGATCACCCGGTCGACGCGGCATGCAGCGCGGCGTTCCCGTCCGACCCGCGCCACCACCTGGCGCCGGCCCTGCGGCGCACCTATGCGGCCGCAGGCAGGGTCGAGGCGGAGACAGCGTTCGTCATGTTCGATTTCAAGCTGGGCGGCGAGGCCTGACGGCCGCCAAGGGCGGACTCATTCCCGCGCCAGGATGAACCCCGCGACCACGCGGCGGCCTTCGCCGGCCAGCACGTTGAAGGTGCGGGCGGCGGCGTTGGTCATCGCCTCCAGGCCGAGTCGTCGATATCGGGCAGCGTCGGATATATCCCATCAACGCCGTCCGCGGGCGCGGGGGACCGCAGTTCCACGTATTTCCGGCCAACCAGCCAGCTGCCATGCATGCTGAGATGGGTCTGGTCGAAGTAGACCGGCTGATTGTCGACGTAGGGCTCGCAATGTCCTTGGGGGCACAGGACGTCATGCACATCGAGCACGGAGACGCCCCGATGGCGCGTGGCCAAGGTGTCCAGCCAAGCCCGTGTCTCAAGGTGGAGATCGACCGAGCTGGATGCGGATGCCCGGCAGTCGACCAGCGCCGTTCGCAGATTGCGGATCTCGCAATTCCGGTCGAATCCGGGAAAGCTTGGAACCTCGGCAAGCAGCACGGCGGGGTGCCCCTTTTCGACAAGGTGTGCCAAGGTGCGCTCGAAGTCCGAAGCGAACGTGGGCGAGCGCAGATGTACGCTCCATTGGGCGCCGAGAAATATGGTCGCGTAGTCGTCGATTCTCGATTCGATCAGTGCTCTGAACTCGGTGCAGCCCGACTGGTACGCGCCGGAACCATACCGGTTCCTTTCGCTCCACACCGGTGGGCAAGTGGACAGCGAGGCGTTGCGCGTCGACCTTCCCGCTTCCCGAGCCAGGCTTGCCACGATGCCGATGTAGTGCGCGGCATGCGAGTCACCCCAAAGCAGATCCTCGGTTCCGGACGCGCTGCCGTGTACGCACGCCGGACGTGTCAGTACCCGGGGGTCGAACTCCGAAAGCTGGCAATTGTCGGGGTATTCGTAGGCAGGTGCGGTCTGCGACAGCAAAAGGCGTTCCACCCGATGGGTCGTCATGTTGCCGGAGGTTCCCGGCAGGCGCCCGTCGCGGGACTGGAGCCAAGCCGTGAACGCGACCAGGAGACAGACCGGCAGAATGAAAAGCAGCATCCACTGGGTGCGTGATGCCCAGCGCACCCGGCGTGCAGGACGCTCGATCAACCAGTAGCTGGCAAGCGAGAGCATCACGATGACGGGGACCAGTACGAGCGCAAGCCACGTACCTGTCGCCACTCCGACATACCGCGCGAATGCCAGGACGGGCCAATGCCAGAGATAGAGCGAGTAGGACACGATTCCGATCGCGATGGCCGGCCTGCTTCGCAACGGTGCGAGCACGATGCACTTGCGACGGCTGTCAGCCAGGATCACCAGTGCCGAACCCAGGCAGGGATACAGCGCATTGAATCCCGGAAAACGGGAGGATCCGTCCAGCAAGATGAATCCCGAGGCGATTAGGCCGACGCCCAGTGCGGCCAGCAGTTCGTATCCAACGGAAGACCTAGTGCAAGGGGTGGCCGGCGGCGATGCAAGCGCCAGCAATGCGCCGATGCCCAGTTCTCCGGCCCGTGTCGGCAGCATGTAGTAGGCAAAGGCGGGATCCGTGCCGGCAAGCCATTGAGCGGCAATCAACGAGGCGATGACAGCCATACCCACGGCAGCAATGCCCGCCCGGCGCCCGCGGCTCAGAACCAGCAACAGCAGCGCCGGCCATAACAGGTAGAACTGTTCCTCTACGCCAAGCGACCACAAGTGCAGAAGGACCTGCTGGCTCGTGTCTTCCGCAAAGTATCCGGTGTCCAGGTGCAGCCAGAAGAAAACGTTGGGGGCGGACAAGGTGCTCCACATCGCGGCACGGGCGGTGTGCGCCAAATCCTCGGGGAGCATCAGCACGCAGGCAGCGGCAAGGGAGACCAGAACAACCGTCAGATAGGCCGGTGCGATCCTGCGGATGCGGCGGAGGTAGAAGTCGCGGAACGAGAAATGCCCGCGCCGGGATGATTCGACGATCTGCGTGGTGATGAGAAAGCCGGAAATCACCAGAAAGATGTCGACGCCGGTGAAGCCGCCAGGCAGCCAGCCGGGGTCGAGGTGGAACAGCAGAACGGACAGAACGGCAATGGCGCGCAGCCCGTCGATTTCCGGGCGGTATCCGCCCTGTATCGTCATCTGGGGGAGTTGGAAGCCAGGATGAACCCCGCGACCACGCGGCGGCCTTCGCCGGCCAGCACGTTGAAGGTGCGGGCGGCGGCGGCGTTGGTCATCGCCTCCAGACCGATGCCCTGCGACAGGCAGGCGGCCATCGTCGCCGGTGGCGGGAAGCCCTGGGCGCCACCGGTGCCGATCAGCACCACTTCCGGCTGCAGGGCCAGTACGGGCGCAAGCGCCTCGGGGGCGAGGCTGCGCACGTCGTCGACGGGCCAGTGCTCGACGAGGTCGTGCGGGGCGATGATGAAGCTCGCGGTCAGGACGCGCTCGTTGACCAGCGCGCTGGCGCCGTCCGCGCCGCGCAGCACGTAGTCGAAGTCGGGTTGCTCGAGGACCAGCTGGACCATGGCGGTCTCAGGCCCGCGGCAGCACGATCTGGCGGCGATCGGTGCTCTGGCGGTACAGCACGGCGACGTGGCCGATGCGCTGCACCAGCGCGGCGCGGGTGCGTTCGACCAGCGTGGCGATCATCGCGTCGCGTTCGTCTCGGTCGGCGGCGCCCACCTTGACCTTGATCAGCTCGTGGTGTTCGAGCGCGGCATCGATCTCGGCGACCAGGGCGTCGGTGATGCCTTTTCCGCCGACCTGCAGCATGGCCTTGATCCCGTGAGCCTGGCCGCGCAGAAATCGGATCTGGGCAGCGGTCAGGGCATTACTCATGGATGAACCGGTCGCAGGAAGGGAAACGGTCGGCAGGATATCATGGTCCCCCCGGGGGGCAGCCCCGGTCCGACGCACTCCAGAGCCCGCCGATGGCCTCCCGCAGCAAAAGCAGCCAGCGCTGGCTGAAAGAACATTTCTCCGACCCGTTCGTGAAGAAGGCCCAGGCCGAGGGGCTGCGTTCGCGCGCGGCCTACAAGCTGGAGGAGCTGGTCGAGCGCGACCGCCTGCTGAAGCCGGGCATGACCGTGGTCGACCTCGGCGCCGCCCCGGGCGGCTGGTCGCAGTGGGTCCGGCAGGCGCTGGGCGACAGCGGCCGGGTCATCGCGCTGGACATCCTGGAGATGCCGTCGCTGGCGGGAGTCGAGTTCCTTCACGGCGATTTCCGCGAGGATGCGGTCCTCTCGGCGCTCGAAGCCGCGCTCGGCGGGCAGCAGGTCGACCTTGTGTTGTCGGACATGGCCCCCAACAAGAGTGGTATCGAAGCGGTGGACCAGCCGCGGGCGATGCATCTGGCGGAGCTGGCGATGGACTTCGCCGATCACCACCTGCGCCCCGGCGGCACGTTCCTGATCAAGCTGTTCCAGGGCACCGATTTCGATGCGTACGTGCGGGAGTTGCGCCGGCGTTACACCCGGCTGGCCATCCGCAAACCGGCCGCGTCGCGGCAACGTTCGCCTGAAGTCTATGCGCTGGCGCAAGGCAAGCTGGCGACGATGAAGTAGCATGGCCCCACGTCAACGAGAACCCCGAAACATGAACGATCTGGTCAAGAATCTGCTGCTCTGGGTCGTGGTCGCCGTCGTGCTGATGGTGATTTTCCAGAGCTTCAGTCCCAAAACCGGCGCCGCCGGCCAGGACGTGCAGTACTCGCAGTTCATGGAGCAGGTCCGCCGCGACCAGATCAGTTCCGTCAAGATCGCCGAGGACGAGCGCACCATCCAGTTCCAGGCCAAGAGCGGCCAGTCCGGCACGGTCATCGCACCGCGCCGCGACGACCGCATGATCGACGACCTGATGAACCACAATGTCGCGATCGACCAGGCACCGCCGTCGAGCGGCATTTCGTTCGGCTACATCCTGATCCAGCTGCTGCCGGTCGCGCTGATCATCGGCTTCTGGTTCTTCATGATGCGGCAGATGCAGCAGGGCGGCGGCAAGGGCGCGATGTCGTTCGGCAAGTCGCGCGCGAAGCTGCTCAACGAGGAACAGACCAAGGTCACCTTCGCCGACGTCGCGGGCTGCGACGAGGCCAAGGAGGAAGTGTCGGAACTGGTCGAGTTCCTGCGCGACCCGACCAAGTTCCAGAAGCTCGGCGGCAAGATCCCGCGCGGCGTGCTGATGGTCGGCCCGCCCGGTACCGGCAAGACCCTGCTGGCCAAGGCGATCGCCGGCGAGGCCAAGGTGCCGTTCTTCTCGATCTCCGGCTCGGACTTCGTCGAGATGTTCGTCGGCGTCGGCGCCAGCCGCGTGCGCGACATGTTCGAGCAGGCCAAGAAGCAGGCGCCGTGCATCATCTTCATCGACGAGATCGACGCGGTCGGCCGCCATCGCGGCGCGGGCCTGGGCGGCGGTCATGACGAGCGCGAGCAGACCCTGAACCAGCTGCTGGTCGAGATGGACGGCTTCGAGGGTGGCGAGGGCGTGATCGTGGTCGCCGCGACCAACCGCCCCGACGTGCTCGATCCGGCGCTGCTGCGTCCGGGCCGCTTCGACCGTCAGGTCGTCGTCGGGCTGCCGGACGTCAAGGGCCGCGAGCAGATCCTGAAGGTCCACATGCGCAAGGTGCCGCTCGACGACGATGTCCAGCCGCTGGTCGTCGCCCGCGGCACGCCGGGCTTCTCCGGCGCGGACCTGGCGAACCTGGTCAACGAGGCGGCGCTGTTTGCCGCGCGCGAGAACGCGAAGGAGGTCCGCATGGACCACTTCGACCGCGCCCGCGACAAGATCCTCATGGGCGCCGAGCGCCGCTCGATGGCGATGAGCGAGGACGAGAAGACGCTGACCGCCTACCACGAGGCCGGCCATGCCATCGTCGGCCGCCTGGTGCCCGAGCACGACCCGGTCTACAAGGTCACGATCATCCCGCGCGGCCGCGCCCTGGGCGTGACCATGTACCTGCCCGAGGGCGACAAGTACTCGATGAACCGGGTCGCGATCGAGTCGCAGCTGTGCTCGCTGTACGGCGGCCGCGTCGCCGAGGAACTGATCTTCGGCGAGGACAAGGTCACCACCGGTGCGTCCAACGACATCGAGCGCGCGACCAAGATCGCCCGCAACATGGTCACCAAGTGGGGCCTGTCCGACGCCATGGGCCCGATCGCCTACGGCGAGGAGGACGACGAGGTGTTCCTGGGCCGCTCGGTGACGCAGCACAAGAGCGTGTCCGACGATACCGCGCGCAAGATCGACGAGGTGGTGCGCGACATCCTCGACAAGGCCTACGCCCGTACCCGCGAGATCCTGACCGCCAACATCGACAAGCTGCACGCGATGTCGAAGCTGCTGCTCGAGTACGAGACCATCGACGTGCCGCAGATCGACGCGATCATGGAAGGTCGCGAGCCGCCGCCGCCGATGGGCTGGGCCAAGGCCAACGCCAATGCCGACAGCGGCAAGGGCGACGGCGACGACAAGGGCGGCAAGCGTCCGCTGCCGCCGATCGGGGATCCCGCCGAGCAGGCGTGACCCCTGCGCCCGGCCGGCGTTTGCCGGGCCTGGCCAGTTCGCTTCGTGAAACCATCTTCGAAACCGCCGGCAATGCCGGCGGTTTCGGTGTGCGAGGGCGAAATTTCCGGCTCGTCTCCGATTTCGGGGCTCGACCGTAGGTCGGGGCAACGCCCCCGACGGCGGGGATTCGCGAATCCGGGCACCGCGCACGTCGGCCGCGTGGGGCCGACCTACGGCGAAGAACCGGATTCCCCGGTGCGTCCGCCGGCAAAGGCCGCTCGATGCCTGCGGCGCGATGGTGCCCTCATCTCGTGGCCGATCGGACGACAGGGGAAGGGCGTGCCTGCCCCGAGGACGCCTGCACACGCACCGCTTGCGGCCGCGGAAGCGACGCGCCACAGTTGGCGCCACTTCGGGCATGAGGATTCCGCGATGACGCAACCGGGCAAACGCAGCGGTGGGCTGGTACTGCCGATGACGATCCTGTTCGGCGTCGCGCTGGGCCTGCTGGTGGGCAACTATTTCCAGAGCGTGCCGCTGGGGATCGGCCTGGGCGCGGTACTCGGCGCGCTGCTTGGGATCGCGGTCCGCAACGGCCGCGCGCGCGGGGACGACTGATGTTCGACACCACGCCGAAACTCGACTGCGCCGGGCGTGCGCTCGCCCTCGACCGCCCGCGGGTGATGGGCATCGTCAACGTCACGCCCGATTCGTTTTCCGATGGCGGCGCGCACGACAGCGCCGATGCCGCGATCGCCCATGGCCTGCTGCTGGCCGGGCAGGGCGCGGACATCCTCGATGTCGGCGGCGAGTCGACCCGCCCGGGCGCGGAGCCGGTGCCGGTGGACGAGGAACTGCGCCGGGTGGTCCCGGTGATCGAGGCGCTGGCCGCGCGGACCACCTTGCCGATCAGCGTCGACACCTCCAAGCCCGAGGTCATGCGCGCCGCGGTCGCCGCCGGCGCCGGCCTGATCAACGACGTGCATGCGCTGCGCCGCGAAGGCGCACTCGATGCCGCGGCCGCGCTCGGCGTGCCGGTGGTGCTGATGCACATGCAGGGCGAACCGGGCGCGATGCAGGCCGCGCCCGTCTACGACGACGTCGTCGGCGAGGTGCACCGCTTTCTGGCCGAGCGCATCTTCGCAGCCGAGATGGCCGGCATCGAGCGCAAGCGCATCGTCGTCGATCCGGGTTTCGGCTTCGGCAAGACCACCGCGCACAACCTGGCGTTGCTGGCGCAGTTGGCGCGTTTTGCCGAACTGGGCGTGCCGCTGTTGGCCGGCCTGTCGCGCAAGCGCAGCATCGGCGAGCTCACCGGCCGCGACGTGCCGGCCGAACGCGTGGCCGGCTCGGTTGCCGCGCACCTGATCGCCGCGCAACGCGGCGCACGCATCGTGCGCGTGCACGACGTGGCCGAGACCGTCGATGCGCTGAAGGTCTGGGCCGCAGTGGACGCGGTGGTGCTGCCGCGCGCCGCCTCGCCCGCACCGTCGATCGTCTGGCCGGACGCGTAGGGCAGGTTCCGCCCCCCCTGTCCCGGGATTTTCCGCGCGTCGGGCGCGTAGGCCCGACCTACGGCCGCGGCGGCATGCCCCGTGGATCCGGTAGCGCGTGGGGCCGTGGGTGATGCTTCCGGCGATGGATCGCGGCTGATCCCCGCATCCGATCCCGGTTAAGCTTCCGCCCCTGCCGCCGCAGTCCGCGGCCAGGGATCGCCAATGAACGCAAGCTCGCCGCTCTTCATCACCTTCGCCGGCTATCTGCTGCTGATGGTCGGCATCGGTTTCTGGGCGTGGTACCGCACCAAGACCTTCGACGACTACATCCTCGGCGGGCGTTCGCTCGGCAGCTACGTCACCGCGCTGTCGGCCGGCGCCTCGGACATGAGCGGCTGGCTGCTGATGGGCCTGCCCGGCGCGATGTACCTGACCGGCGCGTCGGAGGCCTGGATCGCCGTCGGCCTGATCCTCGGCGCGTGGTGCAACTGGCGCTTCGTCGCCGGTCCGCTGCGGGTCTATACCGAGCGCACGCGCAACGCGCTGACGCTGCCCGACTACTTCACCCATCGCTTCGCCGACCGGCAGAAGCTGCTGCGGGTGCTGGCGGCGCTGGTGATCCTGGTGTTCTTCGCGGTCTATTGCGCGTCGGGCATCGTCGCCGGGGCGCGGCTGTTCGAGAGCGTGTTCGGGCTGCCGTACGCGCAGGCGCTGTGGTGGGGCGCGGCGGTGACGATCCTCTACACGCTGTTCGGCGGCTTCCTCGCGGTCAGCTGGACCGACATGGTGCAGGCGACGCTGATGATCTTCGCGCTGCTGCTGGTGCCGATCATCGTACTGGTCAGCAACGGCGGCGTCGCGCCGAGCCTGGCGCTGATCGAGCAGGTCGACCCGAGCCGGCTGCAGTGGGTCGGTGCCGGCGGCATGGTCGCGGTGGTCTCGGCGCTGGCCTGGGGCTTCGGCTATTTCGGCCAACCGCACATCCTGGCGCGGTTCATGGCCGCCGACAGCGTGGCGACGATTCCGCATGCGCGGCGCATCGGCATGACCTGGATGGTGCTGTGCCTGGCCGGCGCGCTGGCGACCGGCTTCTTCGGCATCGCGTACTTCGCCGCCAACCCGGCCCAGGCCGGCCCGGTCGACGCCAATCCCGAGCGCGTGTTCATCGTGCTGTCCGAGCTGCTGTTCAACCCGTGGGTGGCCGGCGTGCTGCTGTCGGCGATCCTGGCGGCGGTGATGAGCACGCTGTCGTGCCAGCTGCTGGTCTGTTCCAGCGCGCTGACCGAGGATTTCTACCGGGGTTTCCTGCGACCGGACGCCGGCCATCGCGAACTGGTCTGGATCGGCCGGTTGATGGTGCTGGCGATCGCGCTGCTGGCGATCTGGATCGCCCGCGATCCGGACAGCCGCGTGCTCGGCCTGGTCGCCTATGCCTGGGCCGGCTTCGGTGCCGCGTTCGGACCGGTGGTCGTGCTGTCGCTGTTCTGGCAGCGGATGACGCGCAATGGTGCCATCGCCGGCATCATCGGCGGCGCGACGACGGTATTGCTGTGGTCGCTGACCGGCAGTGCGCTGTACGAGATGGTGCCGGGCGTCGTGGTCGCCACCGTCGCGGTGATCGTCGTCAGCCTGCTCGGCCATGCGCCGCCGCAGGAAGTGCAGGCCACCCACCAGCAGGTGCGGTTGTCGCTGAAGGAAAGCGGCTACTGATCGCGGAGCGGCGCCATGCCTGCCGACACGCGCCCTGCCGCCATCGCCCTGATGGGCCCGACCGCGTCGGGCAAGACCGCGCTCGCGCTGGACTGGGCCGGGCGCCTCGGCGGCGAGATCGTCAGCGTCGATTCGGCGCTGGTCTACCGCGGGCTCGACATCGGCGCGGCCAAGCCCGACGCCGCCGAGCGCGCGCGCGCACCGCACCACATACTGGATCTGCGCGATCCGTGGCAGACCTATTCCGCGGCGGAGTTCGCGCACGATGCGCGGTGCGCGGTCGAGGACATCCTCGCCCGTGGCCGCCTGCCGATCCTGGCCGGCGGCACCGGCCTGTATTTCAGCGCACTGCTCGAAGGCCTGTCGCCGATGCCGCAGGCCGATCCCGGCACGCGCGCGGCGATCGCCCGCGAGGCCGCCGAACTCGGCTGGCCCGCGCTGCACGCCAGGCTGGCGACGTTCGACCCCGAGGCGGCTGCGCGCATCAAGCCCGGCGATCCGCAGCGCATCCAGCGCGCGCTGGAAGTCCATCGCCTGAGCGGGATCCCGATCAGTGCCTGGCAGCGGCAGCCTCCGGCCTCGCCGCGCTTCCCCGCGCGCGTGCTCAAGCTGGTCGTCGCGCCGCCGGACCGCGCGGTGCTGCACGCACGCATCGCCAGCCGCTTCGACGCGATGCTCGATGGCGGCTTCCTCGACGAAGTGCACGGGCTGCGCGCGTTGCCGCAACTGGCCGCGCATCCGGCGCCGCTGGACCTGCCGGCGATCCGTGCGGTCGGTTACCGGCAGGCATGGGCGCACCTGGACGGCCTGACCGACGCGGCCACGTTCCGCGCGCACGCGATCGCCGCGACCCGGCAACTGGCCAAGCGCCAGCTGACCTGGCTGCGCGGGCAACTGGATGCGCGCTGGTTCGATCCGGCGCGGGAGCGCGCCCGCCTCGACGATGCGCTCGCGCGCTTTCTCGGCTGAATGGCGCGATCCCGTCACATTCCCGGTGCCCGCGCATCCGCCAGCGGCCTTCCATGCCGCGTGCATCGCCCGCGCGACGCGGCGGTTGTGTAACATCGGGCACTTGGCGTCCACGGGGAGTGCGGCGCCGCCGCGGCTCCGGCCGACGACAACAATAACCAAGTGGGGAAACACCATGTCCAAGGGACAGTCCTTGCAGGATCCTTTCCTGAACGCACTGCGCCGCGAACGCGTGCCGGTCTCGATTTACCTCGTCAATGGCATCAAACTGCAGGGCACGATCGAGTCGTTCGACCAGTTCGTGGTGTTGCTGCGCAACACCGTGAGCCAGATGGTCTACAAACATGCGATCTCGACGGTGGTGCCGGCGCGCAACGTGCGCGTGGCGCCGGGCGGCGGTTTCGTCCAGTCCTCCGAAGGCGAGGGCGGTGACGACGACGCGCCGGAACAGTCCGAGTGACCCGACGAGGCTTGACCCCTTTTGTTTGAACGCTCCCGCAAGGGTGAAAACGCGCTGCTGATCCAGCCCCATGCGCACGGCCCGGCCGACGAGGGCGCGCTCGAGGAATTCTCCGAACTCGCACGCTCGGCCGGCGCCGCCGTTGCCGCGGTCATCCCCGCGCGCATCGACAAGCCCAATGCCGCGACGCTGATCGGCAGCGGCAAGCTGGAAGAGGTGAAGGCCGTGGCCGATGCCACCGGCGCCGACCTGATCCTGGTCAACCACCGGCTCAGCCCGGGCCAGGAGCGCAACCTCGAGAAGTATCTCGAGCGTCGGGTCGTCGACCGCACCGGGCTGATCCTCGACATCTTCGCCCAGCGTGCGCGCAGCCACGAGGGCAAGCTGCAGGTCGAGCTGGCCCAGCTGCGGCACATGTCCACGCGCCTGGTGCGCGGCTGGACCCATCTGGAACGCCAGCGTGGCGGTTCGATCGGCCTGCGCGGCCCGGGCGAGACCCAGCTCGAGACCGACCGCCGGCTGCTGCAGAAGCGCGTCGAGCAGTTGCAGGCGCGCCTGCAGAAAGTCGAGGTGCAGCGCACCCAGATGCGCCGCGCGCGCGTGCGCAGCGAGATGCCGCGCATCGCCCTGGTCGGCTATACCAATGCCGGCAAGTCGACGCTGTTCAATGCGCTCAGCGGCGCCGACGCCTACGCCGCCGACCAGCTGTTCGCCACGCTCGACCCGACCGTGCGTCGGGTCGACCTGTCCGGCGGCTCGGTGGTGATGGCCGACACCGTCGGCTTCGTCCGCGACCTGCCGCACGAACTGGTCGCCGCGTTCCGCTCCACGCTGAGCGAGGCGCGAGAGGCCGACCTGCTGCTGCACGTCATCGATGCCGCCGACCCGCTGCGCAACGAACGCATCCAGCAGGTCGACGCGGTACTGGCGGAAATCGGCGCCGGCGACCTGCCGCAGCTGCTGGTGTTCAACAAGATCGACCGGATCGAAGGCGCGCGCCCGCGCTACGACCAGGACCCGGACGCGCTGGCCGACGATGCCGTGCGCGAGAGCGTGTGGATCTCCGCGCGCGACGGCCTGGGCCTGGACCTGCTGTCGCAGGCGCTGGCGCGACGCCTGGGCATGCGCCGGGTGACCGGCGTGCTGCAGCTGCCGTCGTCGTCGGGCCGGCTGCGTGCGCGTCTGCATGCGCTCGACGCGGTGCGTGACGAACAGGCCGACGAGTCGGGCTGGCGGCTGGAGATCGATCTCGCGCTTGCCGATGCCGCGCGGCTGGCGGCGCAGGACGACGGTGCGCCCTTGCGCCCGCTCTTGCCTCCGGACGAAGACGACACCATGTGAACCGGGCGGCGGCGTTTGCCGCAGCGCCACACCGCTGGCGGATGCCCCCGATGGAGGCTGCCGGTTAGACTATGCAATCCTCGCGCGGCCCAGGCCGTTGACGCCCCCAGAACTGGAGCAGGCATGGCCTGGAACATTCCCGGCAAGAACAAGGACAACGAGACCCCGGACCGGCCCGGGTCCGGCGACGACGGCAGCCGCAATCCCTGGCCGCCCAAGCGGCGCGGGAGCAGCGGTGGCGGCGGGCGCGGCAATGGCGGCGGCGGTGGCTTCGACCGCATCCTCGACCAGTTGCGCGGCACCTTCGGCGGTGGCGGCGGCGGACATCCGCTGCGCTGGATCGCCATCGGCCTGGTCGTGATCCTGCTGTTCAACTGCTTCGTGCTGATCGGCGAACAGCAGCGTGGCGTGGTGCTGCGCTTCGGCCAGGCGGCGCGGGTCATGCAGCCGGGCCCGAACCTCAAGCTGCCGTGGCCGGTCGAGACCGTCACCAAGGTCGACGCGACCACCGTGCAGTCGTTCAGCAGCACGGTGCCGGTGCTGACCAGCGACGAGAACATCGTCACCGTGTCGTTCAACGTGCAGTACCGCGTCGGCGACGCGGTGCAGTACCTGTACGGCACGCGCAGCGCGCGCGAAGTGCTCGAGCAGACCGCGGTCAGCGCGGTGCGCGAGCAGATCGGCCGCGCCAACCTCGACGCCGCGCTCAACGCGCGCGGTCCGCTGTCGACGGCCGCGCAGGCCTCGCTGCAGGCCTCGCTCGACGCCTACCGCACCGGCCTGTTCGTCACCGAGCTGAACCTGCAGGACGCGCGTCCGCCGGAAGAGGTCAAGCCCGCGTTCGACGAGGTCAACAGCGCCCAGCAGATGAACGAGCGCCTGATCAACGAAGCGCGCGCGCACGCGGCCAAGATCGTTCCGGAGGCCCGAGGCGAGGCGGCGCGGATGCGCGCGGTCGCCGAAGGCTACAAGACCGCGGCGGTCGCCCGCGCCACCGGTGACGCGACCCGCTTCACCCTGCTGGTCGATGCCTACCGCGGCGCCCCCGAGGTCACCCGCAAGCGCCTGTGGCTGGATGCGGTGCAGGACGTGCTGGCCGCCAACCGCACCGTGGTCGGCGGCGACGGCCGCCAGCTGATCTACGTGCCGATGGCCGGGCAGGGCGGCAGCGCGCAGTCCGCGCCGTCGCTGGTGCCGCCGGAGGTGCTGTCGCCGACCGTCGAGGCGACCCGTCAACCCGCTGCGCCGGCGGCGCAGTCGCAGCTGCCGCGCCCGCCGCGTGAAGGAGCCAGCCGATGAGACTCAACTTCATCATCCCGCTCGTCATCATCGTGCTGCTGGGCCTGATGGGCTCGGTGTTCGTCGTGCGCGAGGGCCAGGTCGGCCTGGTGCTCAACCTCGGCCGCATTGCCCGGACCGACATCGGCCCCGGCCTGCACTTCAAGATCCCGCTGATCGAATCCGCGCGCGTGTTCGACCGCCGCTTCAACGCCAACGCGTTCTCGCCCGAGCGTTCGCTGACCTCCGAGCGCAAGGACGTCAGCGTCGACTTCGTCGCGATCGGCTTCATCGACGACGCGACCGCGTACTTCCGCGCGACCGGTGGTATCGAGGCCGACGCCAACACGCGCCTGGAACCGATCATCAAGAACTCGCTGCGCAACGAGATCAACGCCCGCACGCTGACCGAGCTGGTGTCGGGCAACCGTGCCGAGCTGATCGAGAAGCAGCTGCCGGCGATCAACGAGGCGACCAAATCGCTGGGCATCCGCATCGTCGACATCCGCCTCAAGCAGATCGACCTGCCGACCGACAGCGAGGTCATCGGCCAGGTCTACGACCGCATGCGGGCCGAGCGCCGTCAGGTCGCCAGCAGGCTGCGCGCCGAAGGCGAGGAGCAGGCACGCGCGATCCGCGGCCAGGCCGACCGCGAGCAGACCGTGCTGGTGGCCGAGGCCGAGCGCGATGCGCAGAAGCTGCGCGGTGAAGGCGATGCCGAGGCGACCCGCATCTACGGCGAGGCCGCGAACCGTGACCCGGCGTTCTACGCGTTCCAGCGCAGCCTCGAGGCCTACCGCAAGTCGTTCGAGAAGGGCGACGCGGTGATCGTGCTCGAACGCGACGACCCGTTCCTGCAGTACATGCGCAGCGACCGCTGAGCGGTCCGGACAGCTGATGTCGGACCTGTGGGCGGCGCTGTGCCTGGTGCTGGTGATCGAGGGTCTGATCCTGTTCGCGGCCCCCGATGTCTGGAAGCGGGCCGCCGCGCAGTTGCAGGCGCTGCCGCCGCAAACCCTGCGCCGTGCCGGCGCGGCGATGCTGGCGGTCGGCCTGCTCGCCCTGTACTTCGTCCGCGGCGCGTAGGTCGGGGCTACGCCCCCGACGCGGGGTTCCGGCATCCATCCGTCGGCCGCATAGGGCCGACCTACGACCACATCGCCCGGCGGTCGGGGCGACGTCCCTCGACGCAGGGACTGCGGTAACGCGTACCGATGCGTCGGCCGCATAGGGCCGACCTGCGAGCGCGCACCGTGGTAGGTCGGGGCCATGCCCCCGACGCGCGCTGCGCGTGAACGGACACCTCGTCAGGGTGGCCCCGTCGGCGGAAAACAGGGACAATCCACAAAAGCCGGACGGGGCATCGCAGCCCCCCGGCTTTTTCCGTGTCCGGACCCGGCTTGGCGGCCACTCCCCGATGGAGCGGGCCGCGGATTTCCCCGCCGCAACGGATCCGGTCCCTTCCTGCGGCCCCGATGGCCGCACGCAATGCAGGAGTACCCGAAATGGGTCAGTCAGTCGTGGTGTTGGGCGCCCAGTGGGGCGATGAAGGCAAAGGCAAGATCGTCGACCTGTTGACGACCGACATCGGCGCCGTGGTGCGCTTCCAGGGCGGCCACAATGCCGGCCATACCCTCGTCATCGGCGGCAAGAAGACCGTCCTCCACCTGATCCCGTCGGGCATTCTGCGCGAGGACGCGCTGTGCCTGATCGGCAACGGCGTCGTGCTGAGCCCGGCCGCGCTGATCAAGGAGATCGACGAACTCGAGTCGGCCGGCGTCGAAGTGCGCTCGCGGCTGAAGATCAGCCCGGCCACGCCGCTGATCATGCCTTACCACATCGCCCTCGATCAGGCCCGCGAGAAGGCCGCCGGCGGCAAGGCCATCGGCACTACCGGCCGCGGCATCGGCCCGGCCTACGAGGACAAGGTCGCGCGCCGCGGCATTCGCGTCGCCGACCTGCATTACCCCGAGCAGCTCGCCGAGCTGCTGCGCACCGCGCTCGACTACCACAACTTCGTGCTGACCAAGTACCTCGGCGTCGAGGCGGTCGACTTCCAGAAGACCTATGACGAGGCGCTGGCGTTCGGCGAGTATGTCGAGCCGATGAAGTCCGACGTCGCCGGCATCCTCCACGACCTGCGTCGGCAGGGCAAGAAGGTGCTGTTCGAAGGCGCGCAGGGCTCGCTGCTCGACATCGACCACGGCACCTATCCCTACGTCACCTCCAGCAACACCACCGTCGGCGGCGCGCTGGCCGGTACCGGTGTCGGCGCCGATGCCATCGACTACGTGCTCGGCATCGCCAAGGCCTATGCCACCCGCGTCGGCGGCGGGCCGTTCCCGACCGAGCTCGACGACGAGGTCGGCCAGGCGCTGCGCGATCGCGGCCAGGAATACGGCGCCTCGACCGGCCGCCCGCGCCGCTGCGGCTGGATGGACATCGTCGCGCTCAAGCGCGCGGTCGCGATCAACGGCATCAGCGGCCTGTGCATCACCAAGCTCGACGTGCTCGATGGCTTGAAGACGCTGAAGATCTGCATCGCCTACGAGTACCGCGGCAAGCGCACCGAGTACGCGCCGCTCGACGCCGCCGGCTGGGACGAATGCACGCCGGTCTACCTCGAGTTCCCGGGCTGGGACGAGAACACCCACGGCATCACCGAGTGGGAGCGCCTGCCGCCCGCGGCCCGCGCCTACCTGCGCGCGCTCGAGGAACTGGCGGGTTGCCCGATCTCGATCGTGTCGACCGGTCCCGACCGCGACCACACGATGGTGCTGCAGGATCCGTTCGCCTGATCCGATGACCGGCGCACGGACCCGTCATGTGTTCGTGGGGCTGCTGCTCGCACTGGCCGGCCTGTTGCCGGCCGGTGCGCAGGCGTTTGCGATTCCGCCGGTCGCCTGGCCGCGGATCGCCGCTTACGCCGACACCCCCGAAGGCTTCGTGCCCGACGGCTGGCGGCTCGAACATGTCGTGCGCGGCAATCTGGATGACGACACGCGGCCGGATCTGCTGTTGCTGCTGCGGATGGACGATCCGGAGAACGTCGTCGCACACGAGGGGCTTGGCCCCTCGCCGCTGGACACCAATCCGCGAATGCTCGTCGCCGCGTTCGCCAGCGCCGACGGCGATGGCGGCTATCGTCGCGCCATGGTCGACCATGCGCTGATCCCGCGCGCGGAAAGCCCGGTGATGGACGACTACCTGGACGACCCCGCGGCATCGATCACCATCGCCGGCAACCGCAGCTTCACCATCCGGCTGCACAGCTGGGCGAGCGCGGGTACCTGGTTCACCAGCAGCCGCAGCTTCACCTTCCGCCATCAGGACGGTTGCTTCCGCCTGATCGGCTACGACTTCCGCGAGACGCACCGTGCCTCGGGCGAAACAGAGGAGGTCAGCGTCAACTATCTCAGCGGCCGCGCCTGGCGCCGCGATGGCAGCATCCAGGACGACGGCGAACGCCCGAAGCGGTGGACGCGGCTGCCGCAGCGGCAGATCGTCTGCATCGGGCAGGTCGGCGACGGGTTCGGCTTCGACCCGGGGTTACCGCCGCGCTGACGCGCGCCAAGGCCCAAGGCAAAGGCGGGGGCGGCCAGCGTCGCCCCGCGCCACAGGCCTCAGAACGATCCGTCGATATCCGTCACCACCACGACTTTTTCATTGACGAACTCGTTGAGGCCCAGGTCGATCAGCTCGTGGCCGTAGCCGGAGTTCTTGACGCCGCCGAAGGGAATGTCCGCCTTCACGCCGGTCGGCTGGTTGATGTAGACCATGCCGGTTTCCAGGCGCGCGGCCACGCGCTTGGCGCGCGCGGTGTCCTGGCTGAACACCGAGCCGCCGAGGCCGTACGGCGAGTCGTTGGCGAGCCGGATCGCCTCGTCCTCGTCGGCCACGCGATACACCTGGCTCACCGGGCCGAAGAATTCGGTGCGGTAGGCGGGGTTGTCGGCGGTGATGCCGGTCAGCAGCGTGGGCTGGTAGAACGCGCCCTGTTCGGGCACCGGCTTGCCCAGCGTCTCGGCGGTGGCGCCGTGCGCGATCGCGTCTTCGACCTGCTTCGCCAGTCCGTCGCTCGCGCTCTGCGACGACAGCGGCGCCAGCGTGGTCGCCGGATCCAGCGGGTCGCCGGCCTGCAGCGCGGCCACGCCGGCGCGGTAGTGTTCCAGGAATTCGTCGTAGACCGCGTCCTCGACGATGATCCGCTTCGACGACACGCACACCTGGCCGGCGTTCCAGTGGCGGCCGAACACCGCCCACTTCGCCGCCTGCTTCACGTCGGCGTCCGACAGCACGATGAACGCGTCGGCGCCGCCCAGTTCCAGCGTGCTCTTCTTCATGTATTTGCCGGCCAGCGCGGCCACCGCCGAGCCGGCGCGCTCGCTGCCGGTCAATGCCACGCCGCGCACGCGCGGATCGGCGATCACGCGCTCCGCGTCCTCGTGCGAGATGAAGACATTGGTGAGCAGGCCTTCCGGCGCGCCCGCATCGCGGAACAGCTGCTCCATCGCCAGCGCCGACTGCGGCACGTTGGCGGCGTGCTTGAGCACGATGGCGTTGCCGGCGGTGACCTGCGGCGCGGTGATGCGGATCACCTGGTAGTAGGGGAAGTTCCACGGCTCCACCGCGAACAGCACGCCCAGCGGCTGCTTGACCAGTTGCACATCGGTGTCGCCGAAGCCCTTGGCCGGCAGGTAGCGCGGGGCCAGGCCCTCGGCGCCGTGCTCGACGTAGTAGTCGAGGATCTGCGCGCACAGTTCGACCTCGGCCTCGGCCTCGCCGATCAGCTTGCCCATCTCCAGGGTCAGGATCTGCGCGTACTTGCGTGGTTCGGCGCGCAGCAGTCCGGCGGCGCGCTTGAGGACCTTGGCGCGGTCTTCAAGCGCGAGGTCGCGCCAGCCCAGGAATGCCGCGTGGGCGCGCCCGATGGCCGCGTCGATCTCGGCCGGGGTCGTCGCGGGGAAGGTCTTGACGGTTTCGCCGGTGTAGGGGTTGGTGGTTGCAAAGGCCATGGGGGATTCCTTGTGGACGGGCAACTGAAAGGGAGTACGGGCAGGACGGGCTGTCCGGATCGATCGACCCGGCGATCGCGGCACGACAGTGCGGCGATGCCGGGACACGGCCTCTACTTTGGGGCAACCGGGCGTGCCGGCAATGCGAATTTCCGGCCGCGGACGCGGAACGGTGCGTGTCGATGGCGCCGCCGGAAGGAAACAGACGCCGCGCGGCGTGCCCGCGCTCCACCCGTCGGGTGTCCGCGCCGGATGCGTCGCCACGTCGATGGGACGTGCACGCGTCTGCGCGGATAATGCCGGCTGCCCCGTCCGCCCAGGCCGTCGCCATGCCCCAGCCGGAACTCCCCGCCGGACCCGCCGATTGCGTGCGTGTCCGTGGCGCGCGCGAGCACAACCTCAAGGACGTCGACGTCGACATCCCGCGCGATGCGCTGGTGGTGTTCACCGGGGTATCGGGCTCGGGCAAGTCGTCGCTGGCGTTCGGCACGCTGTTCGCCGAGGCGCAGCGGCGCTATCTCGATTCGATCTCGCCGTATGCGCGGCGGCTGATCGACCAGGCGGGGGTGCCGCAGGTCGATGCGATCGAGGGCCTGCCGCCGGCGGTGGCGTTGCAGCAGGCGCGCGGCACGCCGACCGCGCGCTCGTCGGTCGGCAGCCTGACCACGATCTCCAACAGCTTGCGCATGCTGTACTCGCGCGCCGGCGACTATCCGCCCGGCCAGGACATCATCTACGCCGACGGCTTCTCGCCGAACACACCGGCCGGCGCCTGCCCGACCTGCCACGGGCTGGGGCGCATCTATGACGCCACGGAAGCCTCGATGGTGCCCGACCGCAACCTGACGATCCGCGAGCGCGCGGTCGCGGCGTGGCCGGGCGCGTGGCACGGGCAGAACCAGCGCGACATCCTGACCACACTCGGCATCGACGTGGACGTGCCGTGGTCGAAGCTGCCGAAGAGGACCCGAGACTGGATCCTGTTCACCGACGAGCAGCCCGTGGTGCCGGTCTACGCGGGTTTCGATCTCGACGACGTCCGGCGCGCGCTGAAGAGGAAGCTGGAGCCCAGCTACATGGGCACCTTCACCAGTGCGCGCCGCCATGTGCTGCATACCTTCGCCAACACCCAGAGCCCGCAGCAGAAGAAGCGCGCCGCGCAGTACCTGGTCAGCGCCGACTGCCCGGAGTGCCACGGCAAGCGGCTGCGGCGCGAGGCGTTGTCGGTGACCTTCGCCGGGCTCGACATCGCGGCGTTCTCGCAGCGCCCGCTGGGCGAACTGGTCGCGCTGCTGCAGCCGGCCGCGGCCGGGAAGACCCATGCGAAGGCGCATCCCGAGCAGGCGCTCGCCGCGCAGCGCATCGCCCGGGACCTGCTTGCGCGCATCGCGGTGCTGCAGGACCTCGGCCTGGGGTATCTCACGCTGGCGCGCAGCACGCCGACGCTGTCGCCGGGCGAACTGCAGCGCCTGCGCCTGGGCACGCAGATCCGCTCGCAGCTGTTCGGCGTGGTCTACGTGATGGACGAGCCATCGGCCGGCCTGCACCCGGCCGATGCGCAGGCGCTGCTGCGCGCGCTGGACCAGCTCAAGCGCGCCGGAAATTCGCTGTTCGTGGTCGAGCACGAGATCGACGTGATCCGCCATGCCGACTGGATCGTGGACGTCGGCCCGGCCGCGGGCGAGCAGGGCGGGCGCGTGCTCTACAGCGGGCCGCCGGCGGGGCTGGCGGACGTCGAGGCCTCGGCGACGCGGCGCTACCTGTTCGCCGGTCACGCGCCGATCGGCAGCCGCCTGCGCACGCCGGCAGGCTGGCTGCAGCTGCGCGGCATCGTGCGCAACAACGTGCGCGGGCTCGACGTGGACCTGCCGCTGGGCGTGTTCACCACGGTCACCGGCGTCAGCGGCTCGGGCAAGTCGTCGCTGGTCAGCCAGGCGCTGGTCGAGCTGCTGGGTGCGCATGCGGGCCGGCACCGCGATGCGGACGAGGTGCCGCTGGATCCGCTCGAGCGCGGCGTCGAGGTGCCGGTCGAGGGTCGCATCGAAGGCGGGCTGGATGCGGTGCGCCGGCTGGTGCGCGTGGACCAGAAGCCCATCGGGCGTACGCCACGATCGAACCTGGCGACCTACACCGGCCTGTTCGACCACGTGCGCCGGCTGTTCGCGGCGACGCCGGCGGCCAGGCGCCGCCGCTACGATGCCGGGCATTTCTCGTTCAATGTCGCCAAGGGCCGCTGCGCGACCTGCGAGGGCGAGGGCTTCGTCAGCGTGGAACTGCTGTTCATGCCCAGCGTCTACGCGCCGTGCCCCACCTGCCACGGCAGCCGCTTCGACGCGAAGACGCTGGAGATCGCGCTGCGCGGAAAGAACATCGCCGAGGTGCTCGGCATGACGGTCGCCGAGGCCGCGGACTTCTTCGCCGACGATCCTGCGGTCGCGCGTCCGCTTCAGGTACTGCTGGAGGTCGGGCTGGGCTACCTGCGGCTGGGACAGCCGGCAACCGAGCTGTCGGGCGGCGAGGCGCAGCGGATCAAGCTTGCCAGCGAGCTGCAGCGCGCCCAGCGCCGCGGCACCGTCTACGTGCTCGACGAGCCGACCACCGGGCTGCACCCGCGCGATGTCGACACGCTGATGACCCAGCTCCACGGGTTGGTGGATGCCGGCAACACGGTGATCGTCGTCGAGCACGATATGCGCGTGGCCGCGGCCAGCGACTGGATCGTCGACATGGGACCCGGGGCGGGCGACGACGGTGGCCGGGTGGTCGCCGCCGGCACCCCGGCCCAGGTGGCCGCCGCGCGCGCCAGCCGCACCGCGCCGTTCCTGCGCGAGATCCTGGCGGCAGTCTGACAGCGCGGCGGCGGACTGCGCGCTTGCCCGCCTGCCATGGTCTGTGGCATTACCCAACGCCCGGCGCGTGGCATCGTCGCGGCCGCCCCCAATCCGCATAGCCCAGGAGTTGCCGATGTCCATCGCATCGCGTCGTCACGCGACGTGTCCCGCCCGCGTATTGTCACTCGCACTCGCACTCGTGTTCGGCGCGGCCTTGCCGGCCGCTGCGCAGCGACCGGAAGCGCAGATCGCCGCGCCCGCCAATGCGGCGGAATCGGCGCTGCGCGCGCTCTATACCGCGGAGTGGCAATGGCGGCAGGAGGAGTTCGTTCGCGTGCATGTCGATGGACGCTGGCAGGCCGGCGACCGGCTGCCTTCGGTGATGCCCGACGCCTGGGCGCGCCGCGCCGCGTACTGGCAGCAGGTGCTGGGCGCGCTCGATGACATCGACATCGAAGCACTGGGAGACGAAGAACGGATCAACGCCGCGGTGTTCCGCGCATCGCTCGAAGCGAGCCTGGCCAACGCCCGGTGGCGCACCTACGAGGCCCCGTTCAACAGCGACAGTTTCTTCTGGGGCGGCATCAATCCGAGGCAGCCGTTCCAGACCGAGGCCGACTGGCGTCGTTTCATCGGACGGCTGTCCGACGTACCGCGCTACTTCGACGAGCAGATCGCGAACATGGAGCGTGGCCTGGCACGCGGCTGGAGCGTGCCGCGGGCGACGCTCGAAGGGCGCGACAGGACGCTCGACCCCTATGTGCTGACCGGCGAGGCCAATCCGCTGCTGGCGACGTTCGATCGCATCCCCACCACGATTCCCGAACCCGTGCGCACGCAGTTGCGCGAGGAAGGCCGGCGCGTCGTGCTGGCGCAAGCGATCCCCGCGTACGCGAAGCTGCTGGGCTTCATCCGCGGCGAGTACCTGCCGCGCACGCGCACGACGATCGCCGCCAGCGATCTGCCCGACGGACGCGCATTCTACCAGAGCCAGATCCGCGAGTACGTGACCCGCGACATGACCGCGCGCGAGATCCACGACTTCGGCCTGGCCGAGGTCGAACGCATCACCGCGGAGATGCGCGAGGTCATGGGCCGCGCCGGCTTTGAAGGCGACCTGCCGGCGTTCATCGACTACCTGCGCAGCGACCCGAAGTTCTACGCCAGGACGCCGCGCGAACTGCTCGGCGAAGCGTCGTTGATCGCCAAGAAGATCGATGGCCAGCTGCAGTACGTCGTCGGCACCTTGCCGCGCTACCGCTTCACGATCCTGCCGGTGGCCGACGACATCGCGCCGATCTACACCTCCGGTCGTGGCGGCCTGGAAGCCTGCTTCTTCAACACCTACGACCTGCCGTCGCGGCCGCTGTACAACCTGCCGGCGCTGGTGCTGCACGAGTGCGCGCCGGGTCACAGTTTCCAGGCCGCGCTGGCACTCGAGGCGCCGGCACGCCCGGATTTCCGCCAGCAGACCTACTTCTCCGGCTACGGCGAGGGCTGGGGCCTGTACACCGAATGGCTGGGCACGCGCATGGGCATCTACGAGACCCCGTACGAGGAATTCGGCCGATTGACGTTCGAGATGTGGCGCGCCGCGCGGCTGGTCATCGACACCGGCCTGCACGAGTACGGTTGGAGCCGCCAGCAGGCGATCGACTATCTGGCCGACCACACCGCGCTGGCGCGCCACGACGTGGTGACCGAGGTCGACCGCTACATCTCCTGGCCGGGCCAGGCGCTGTCGTACTACATCGGCTACAGGACCCTCCTCGACCTGCGTGCCGAGGCCGAGCGTGAACTCGGCGCCGCGTTCGACCAGCGCCCGTTCCACGACACCATCCTCAACCTGGGCTCGGTGCCGCTGCCGGTGCTGGAGGATGAGGTGCGGCGCTTCATCGCCGAACGCAAGGCGGACGCCGCGCAGGGCTGACCGGGTGTGTCGTCTCGCGACGCCCGGGCCTCCCGCCGGGCGTCGATGCAAAGTGCGCGTTGCTCAGACCATCGGCGGCGCATCGCCCCAGCCCCTGGCATAGGCCGGGCGGGTGTAGAAGCCGCGCAGCCAGTCGCGCACGTGCGGATGGCCTTCGACGGACACACCGCAGTAGAGGCTGTAGGTGACGACGCAGGCGACGGTCAGGTCCGCCAGCGAGTAGGCATCGCCCAGCAGGAAGGGCCGCGCCGCCAGCCGCGCGTCGAGGCGGCCGAGCGCGGCGTCGAGGCGGCGCAGGACTTCGGCGGCCAGCGGCGGATGGTGCAGGGCGGCGTCCACATGCGGGCTCCGGGCGAAGTTCAGCGTGCCGACCAGGGCGCCGTAGCTGGCATAGATCCAGCCGCTCCACGACAGCGCGGTAAGCCGTTCCGGCGTGCCGGCCGCGGGCCACAGGCCACGCTCGACGCCGTAGGTCTCGCCCAGCCATTGCAGGATCTCGACCGTTTCGAACAAGGGCGTGCCGTCGACGACGAGGGTCGGCACGACGCCGTGCGGGTTGATCGCGAGATAGGCCGGACGCTTCTGCTCGCCGGCCTGCAGGTCGAGCATGACGATCTCGCAGTCGAGGTCGAGTTCGGCGAGCGCGCAGACGACCGGGGTGGCGCTGGACATCGGGGCGGCGAAGAGCTTCAGGGACATGGTGGATCTCCTCAGGGTGCGGACGTGGCCGGAATGGCGACGAGTGCAGGGTAGGGACCATTGCGGACAGATTCGGTCCGCAATCGCGGATAGACTGGCGCCGTGCTCGACACCTCCGCCCGCCTGCTGCGCCTGCTCGGCCTGCTCCAGTCCCGCCGGTTCTGGCCCGGTGCGGAACTGGCCGCGCGGCTCGGCGTCACCCCGCGCACGGTGCGCCGGGACATCGACCGGCTGCGCAGTCTCGGCTATCCGGTGCGCGCCAGTGCCGGCCCTGCCGGCGGGTACGCGCTCGCCGCCGGCGCCGCGCTGCCGCCGCTGCTGCTCGACGACGACGAGGCGCTGGCGGTCGCACTGGGCCTGCGCCTGGCGACGATGACGGCGGTGACCGGACTCGAGGACGCCGGCCTGCGTGCGCTGGCCAAGCTGGAACAGGTGCTGCCCACCCGGCTGCGCCGGCGCGTGCGCGGACTGCACGCCGCGATGGTGCCGCTGGGCATGGTCGGGCCGGCGGTGGATGCCGAGCGGCTGAGCGCGCTGGCCGGCGCCTGCCGCGACCGGGTGCGCGCGGCATTCGCCTACCGGGGCAACGACGGCCGCCGCAGCGAGCGCGACGTCGAGCCGCATGCGCTGGTCTGCTCGGCGGCGCGCTGGTACCTGCTGGCCTGGGATTGCGGGCGCGGCGACTGGCGGACGTTCCGCGTCGACCGCATCGGCGGACGCCTGCAGTCCGGACCGCGCTTCCTGCCGCGGCCGATACCGGACGGCGATGCCGCCGCCTACGTGTCGCGCGCGGTCGGATCGGACCCGTACGCGGTGCGCGCCCGCGTGGTGCTGCATGCGCCGCTGGCACGCATGGCCGAACGCATCCCGCCGCTGGCCGGCCGCCTGACGGCCCTCGCCGACGACCGCTGCCTGCTGGAGACCGGCGCGCAGGCGGTCGGGATGCTGGCGGTGTGGATCGCCGGCCTCGGCGTCGAGTTCGAGGTGCTGGCGCCGCAGGAACTCGCGGGAAGTCTTGAGGATGTGGCGGCGCGCCTGCAACGGGCGGCGGGTCGGTCTACCGCCGCCTCTCCGCTTCCCATCGCCAGTGACGGTCTTGCCGGCTGAGATTTCGATCGTGCAGTTTACAACGGTGTGGATGGTGCATCGCCATGTGCGGCAAACGTTCGCATCAGCCAAAGCTCGCAGCGGACAAAGCAGCCTGCCGCATAATCCGTCGTCCGGGTCCGGCATCAGGGGATCGGAAACCGCTTGGCAGAATCAGGGGGCCAATGCGAATACAACGAATCCCGCGATGTCGCCCGCGTCGGTCTGAATGCGTTCCACACGCAGCATCTTGTCGCCGAAGGTGAGCGTGTCGCCAATGCGCAGATCGAGCTCTTCGATCTGATCTGGCGTGGTGCGGTTCAGGGGACGCAGCTTGGGCCACCTGCGAGCTCGCGCGGACTGTGTGGTGGGTGGCTCGGTCAGTTCCAGCCTGCTGAGCCCCACCTCGAGGCTGCCGTGTAGAGGAAGCACAGGCTGCTCGAATGGGACGGCGGCGATGCCGCCGGCGTCACCGGCAGGACCGAGCGAGATGAATCCACCGGGTTCGCCGTGCCGGATTTCCAGAACACGCAGGAACTGTCCCGCCGCCGGGAAGATCGCGCCCGGCCGCAACCGGTGATGAGTGAGCCAAACGTCGTCACGGGCGTCCCAGACATCGAGCAACGCGCCGCCTTCGCCATCGGATCCGATGAAGCCGAACCGGTTGGTACCCAACGAGCTGGCCGCGCCCTGGCGGATCTGGATGGTGTCGTCTTGCATGGGGGGCCCTGGTTCGGATGGCGTCGGTGCAACAGGCGATATCGGGTCGGCGCAACCTGTTCCCGCTGCAAGGCTCAGGACACAAGCGCCCAACAACGCGTGTGTCAGGCGAGTGCGCCGGCGGGAATGGAAAAAAGTCGCCAACCTGCTCATCACGCGATGCTACAGCACGCTTGGCGGCGACGGGACGGACCGCTGCAACGGGACTCGAAGACCGACCGCATGGCGCGAGGCTCCGCTGCTGCCGATGCGGAGCAGGGACGTCATGACCGGAACTGCGCGCCTCAGTCCGTCGAGGCGCTGCTCACCCAGCCATAGACCTCCTGATAATCGGAATAGGGCATCACGACGTCGGAACTGCCCCACGGATTGTCCAGAATGACCACATCCTCGGTGGCGACAATCGATTCCCCGGTGGCAGGGTCGACGTAGGCCGTCCCGGCGGGCACGATCTCGCTCACCGCATAGGCATGTCCGCCGGCGATGCCGTAGTGCTCGATCAGTTCCTGTTGCTCGGTAGTGATTTCCGGCAGCCAGTTGCCCTCGTCATCCTTGAAGGGGGGTGTCCATGCCACCACGGCATCGCCGTCGGCGAGTTTGTCGCTCATTTCGGAGGAAGAGATCTCGCTTGTCCCCACGGTTCCGGCTTCTTCACCGAGGATACGTTCCAGTACATCGCCAGGTGCCACGCCTGTCTCATATGTCAGGTCATCGCCCTTGTACTGCTGTGCGTACGCCGCCTCGATGATGGCCGGCCAGACCTCTTCTCCATTCGCGCCCACGTCACCAGGATCGGCGGCGCCTCCGGTGAACGGTCCGCTGACCGTCACCTCGACGGGCACCCAGAACGTCATCCCCATGACCTCGATCTTCTCCTGGAACGTCACGGTGTACGTGCCGTCTCCATTGTCCTGGATCATGTCCTGGATGACGGAAGGATCCTGCTGCGCGATCGTGTGCAATGCCGACAGCACTGCACAACTGCCGTAGCCATCCTGTTTGATGTCGTTCGGATCGACCGTGTGTCGGTCTCCGTCGCCCCGGACGAAGGGCGTCTGTTCGGGCTGGTCGGCCGCGGGAGGAAAAGGAGGCAGGGGGGGGCAGCGGAGCAGGGTCTGGGAGCGGCCCCCAGAATCCGGATACGCCAGCCGAATCCAAAGGGGCAGGAATGGCACGCATGGAAACGTCTGCGGCAGCAATGGTCATCGTTCACCCTCCGGCGGTCTGTCCTGACCACAAGCTAGCCGGATGCAGGGCGCGAGGGGAATTGGGGATGACCCTACCTAGGAGCGTGGGCCACAGAAATTGTCCGCGCTGCAAAGCCCGCTGCGCGGCCCATATTTCCGCCGCCCACCCTCCTGGGCGTCGCGCAGGAGGCGATGCCGCTGTCGGGTCGCCGGAAGTCCAGTGTTGGCGCGCCAGCGGCGACGGTCTCACCGCCTGAGACGCGGCCACGGCATCCTGCGGCGATGTCCCGTCGCACCGGCAGCGCCGATCTCCCCCTGCACGGCGGCCGCGTGCCGGCGTGGCTGGGCCAGCGCATGACCCGGCTCGGGGCCGTGCTGTGCCAGGCGATCGTGCTCGAGTACGGCCGCGCGGAGCTGCTGCGGCGACTGGCGCATCCGTTCTGGTTCCAGTCCTTCGGCGCGGTGATGGGCATGGACTGGCATTCGTCGGGCATCACCACCAGCGTCATCGGCGCGCTCAAGCACGGGCTGGCGCCGTTGTCGGACGAGCTCGGCATCCACGTCTGCGGCGGCCGCGGGCGGCATTCGCGGGCGACGCCGGCCGAGCTGCTGGCGGTCGGCGAGCGTACCGGCATTGACGGCGCGGCGCTGGCGCGGACCAGCCGACTGGTGGCCAAGGTCGACAGTGCGGCGGTGCAGGACGGGTTCGACCTGTACCTGCACGGCTTCATCGTCGCCGACGACGGCCAGTGGGTCGTGATCCAGCAGGGCATGCACGGTGAGCGGAAGCAGGCGCGCCGCTATCACTGGCTGTCGGACGGGCTGGAGAATTTCGTCGATGCGCCGCACGCCGCGATCGACGGGCCGGGGCAAGGCACCATCGTCAACCTCGCCGACCGGCGTGCCGCGGCGTCGCGCGATTCCCAGGTCGCGCTGCTGCGCGAGCTCGGCCCGTCGCGGCTGGTCGACGCCTTCGCTGACATCGACGGCGGCCAGCGGCGACCGGCCAGGGCGCGTGTGCCGCGCGCGGACGTGCCTGCGCCCGGCAGCATCGTCGCCGATCTGTTCGCGGACACGGCGCCCGCGGCTGCGACGCCGCAACCGCACCTGTCGTTGCCGGACCATCACGACGTGCGCGACGGCGACGTGGTGATGCGGCGCCTGCATGGCGCGCTGGCCGCGGCCGCCGAATGCGGACCACGCGACTTCACCGGGCTGCTGCAGGTGCCTGGCATCGGCGCGCGCACCGTGCGTGCGCTGGCGCTGGTGGCCGAGGTGATGCACGGCACGCCGTGCCGGTTCAGCGATCCGGCGCGGTTCTCGCTGGCGCACGGGGGCAAGGACCGGCATCCATACCCGGTGCCGACGAAGGTCCTCGACCGTACGATCGACGTGCTCAGGATCGCCGTCTCCCAGGCGAAGCTGGGCAACGAGGACAGGCTGGCGGCGATCCGGCGGCTCGACGCGCAATCGCGGGCGCTGGAGGCCTCGGCGCGCGGGCCGTCGCTGCAGGCGTTGCTGGCGCAGGAGCGGCGCGACTCGCATCGCTATGGCGGCCGCAGCGTATTCGGCTGGGAACCTGCGCCAGTCGGGCCGGATGACGCCAGCAGCGCGCAGCCGACGCCGGCACGCCGCGCCTGAGCACGCGTTGCCGGCGGGTGCCTGCAGCGCTATCGGCCGCGCTGCAGGGCCGTCGCCCGCTGCCGCCAGACTTCCGGCGTCTGCGGTTTGACGAACAGCGCCAGCACCTCCGGATGCCCGGCCTTGACCGCGGCCTCGATCCGCTGCACGCAGGTCTCGATCTCCGCGGTGGTCATCCCGTCCTCGAACTCCGCGCTGAGCGCCGCGACGACTTGGTGCGGGCCGAGTTGGGTGGTGAACACGCCGTTCGCCGTGCGCACGCCCGGATCCTGCGCGGCAAGCCGCAGGATCGCGTCGCGTACTTCCGGGTTGGCGGACTCGCCGAGCAGCAGGGCCTTGGTCTCGCGGGCCAGCAGCAGCGCGGCGACCGCGAGCACGCCGCCGATGCACAGCGATGCGACGCCGTCGAGTACCGGCATCTCCAGCAGGTGGCTGGCGGATACCCCGGCCAGCGCGATCAGCAGGCCGAGCAGCGCGGCGGTGTCCTCGAACAGTACGGTGAAGGTGGTCGGGTCCTTGCTGCGGCGGAAGGCCTGCACGTAGCCGAACCGGCCCTTCGTGCGGCGGAACGCGCGAAACGCCACCGTCCACGACATGCCTTCGAACAGCAGCGCCAGGGCCAGCACGACGTAGGCCACGACCGGCCGCGTCATCGGCTCGGGATCGAGGATGTGCGAGATGCCCTCGTAGAACGAAATGACGGCGCCGAGCGCGAATACCAGCAGTGCGACGATGAACGCCCAGAAGTACAGTTCGCGGCCGTGGCCGAACGGAAACGCGGGCGTCGGCGGCAGCGCGGCGCGGCGCAGGCCGTGCAGCAGGAGCAGCTCGTTGGCCGAGTCGACCAGCGAATGCACGCCCTCGCTGAGCATCGACGAACTCCCGGTGATGCCGGCCGCGACCAGCTTGGTGACCGCGATGGCGAGGTTGCCGGCGAGCGCGGCATACACGACGAGCCGGTTGCTGCGTTGTGGCGTGGTCGATGGCGCGGGCTGTTCGGACATGGCGGGAGGCTGCGACGCGGGCGGTATCGGGGGCATGAAGACGGCAGCCGGGCCGCATGACTGCCGGCGCCCCTTCGGGCGCAGGGCGGGCCAGGCACACGCAAGTGTGCGCCGGAAACGCCTGTCGCGGATCGGGATCCGTCCCACGCAGCCCCGGACCTGCCTGCGGTGCTGTCGTCTCGAAAGAACACGAGGCAGGGGCAGATCCCGGTCCCGGCTGCGCGGGACGACACGCAGGACGGGTCGTTCCTACGCCGCGCCCGGCGTCGTTCCACGCACGGAGTTGAGCCGGCGCCCGACACCGTCGAGAATCCGGTACTGGCCGCGCGGGTCGCGGCGTTCGTCTTCCAGGAAGCTTCCATGCAGGATCTCCGCGTCTCCCTCGTCCAGGGCGCCACCCGCTGGCACGATCCCGAGGCCAACCGCGACTACTACGCTGGCCTGGTCGCGCCGCTGCGCGGCACCACCGACCTGGTGGTGCTGCCGGAGACCTTCACCAGCGGCTTCAGCAACGACGCGATCGAGCGGGCCGAGGACATGGACGGCCCGACCGTCGCGTGGATCCGCGCGCAGGCCGCGGCGCTGGATGCGGCGGTGACCGGCAGCGTCCAGCTCAGGACCGCGGACGGAGTGTTCAACCGCATGCTGTGGGCCACGCCCGACGGCGGGCTGCAGTACTACGACAAGCGCCACCTGTTCCGCTACGCCGGCGAGCACAGGCGCTATGCGGCCGGCCGCGAGCGGTTGACGGTCGAGTGGAAGGGCTGGCGGATCAATCCGCAGGTCTGCTACGACCTGCGCTTCCCGGTGTTCTGCCGCAACCGTTTCGATGTGGAGCGGCCGGACGGGCTGGATTTCGACCTGCAGCTGTTCGTCGCCAACTGGCCGGCCGCGCGCGCCTACGCGTGGAAGACGCTGCTGCGCGCGCGCGCGATCGAGAACCTGTGCTACGTCGTCGGCGTCAACCGGGTCGGCAGCGACGGCAATGGACTGGCGTATGCGGGCGACAGCGCGGTGCTGGACTTCCTCGGCCAGCCGCTCAGCGAATGCACCGATGCCGAGGTCGTGGCGACCACCACGCTGCGCGCGCAACTGCTTGCGGCGCATCGCGAACACTTCCCGGCGATGCTGGACGCGGACCGCTTCGAGATCCGGTAGTGCGCCGCGGCGCCTGCCGCCGCCGGACACATCCGGGGCGCCCGGGTCGATGCCGTGCCGGGGCTACGGCGCGCGGCCGGCGTTGTCGCGGTTCAGCGCATGCGATCCGCGCAGCAGCATGCGGATCATCTGCGCCAGTTCGTCGATCAGCGCGTCGTCGCGCTCGGGCGGCAGGTCCAGCGCGGTGCCGCCGATGGCGAACACCAGGCGGGTGATCGCCCGGGCCACCAGGTCCGGCCGGTGGAAGGCGAGTCCCTGCGCGGCGGCGATGCGCACGAGGTCGGCCTGCAGTTCCTCCTCGAAGAACAGCAACTGGCGGTCGACCGCGCGCTTGAAGGCGTCCGAGCCGACCGTGCCCTCGCGCAGCAGCACGTGCAGCAGCTTGTCGTCGGCGCGCAGCCGTTCCATGAAGGTCTCGAGCGAGCCGCGGACGATGCTGCGCCCGGACACCGCGCGCTTGCGCGCGTCGCCGACGATGCGGCGCAACGATTCGCCGGCCAGGTCGATCAGCGCGACCGCCAGTTCGTCCATGTCGTGGAACTGGCGATAGAAGCTGTTGGGGGCGATGCCTGCCTCGCGTGCGACCTCGCGCAGGCTCAGCGTCGACACGCTGCGGTGCGGCCCGATCAGCCGCAGCGCGGCGGCGATCAGGTCCTCGCGGACGATGCCCGGCTTGCGGCCGTTCTGGTCGTCGCCTGCGGTCGTGCCGGGTTCGTCGATGTCGGGCGCGGCGGTGCGGACGGTCACGGGCAGGGCCGGAAGCGGGGCGGCGGCCAGCATAGCAGGGGTCGTGAATATACAAGTGTATACACAGTCGTCCATATGCGTGTACAGTGGCCGCATGTCGACCTTCCAACCCGTGGTCCCGCAGCGCCGGGGCCGGCTCCGCCGGCTCGCAGGCCCGTTCGTCTCGCCGCCGGTGTTCGATTTCTGGGCGCAGCGGCTGCATCCGACCTGGAGCTGGGAGCGGCCGCTGGCACGCATCACCGGCCACGCGCAGGCCGCGGCCGATGCCGTGACCCTGCAGCTCAAGCCCAACCGGCACTGGGCCGGCGCGCTGCCGGGCCAGCACGTCAACCTGAGCGCCGATATCGACGGCGTGCGCATCACCCGCAGCTACAGCCTCGATGCGCCGGTCGGCGCCGACGGGCGCCTCTCGATCACGGTCAAGGGCGTCGATGGCGGCCGCATGAGCCGGCACCTGCTCGATCCGGCGCGCCGCGGCGACGTGCTGGGCATCGGCGCCGGCTTCGGCGATCTGGTCCTGCCCGAGGCGCCGACCGGGTCGTGGCTGCTGCTCGCGGCCGGCAGCGGCATCACGCCGCTGATGGCGCTGGTGCGGCAGCTGGCCGGGCAGGGCATGCCGGTGCCGGTGACGCTGGTCTACTGGGCGCGTACGCGTGCGCAGCTGTGTTACGCCGGCGAACTGCGGGCGCTGGCCGCGCGCCATCCCGGGTTCGACGTCCGTTTCGTGCTGACGCGCGAGGCGCCTGTCGCGGCCGACGAGGCGGGCGGCCGGATCGACGCCGCGCTGCTCGATGCGCTGGTCCCCGATCTCGCTGGCCGGCAGGTGTATGCCTGCGGCCCCGGCGGCTTCGCGGCAACGGCGGCCGCGCTGCTCGACGGCCGCGTGCCGCTGCTGCGTACCGAGGCGTTCACGCCGCCACCGCGTCCATCCACCCACGACACCGGCACCGTTTCGGTGACGCTGGCTCGCAGCGGCCGTGCGCTGCAGCTGCCGCGCGGCGTCGCCCTGCTCGAAGCGCTGGAAGCGCAAGGCGTCAAGCCCAGGCACGGCTGTCGCATGGGCATCTGCAACACCTGCGCCTGCGGCAAGGCCGCCGGCACCTCGCGCGACCTGCGCACCGGCAGCGCCAACGACGAACCGTCGACGGCACTGAAGCTGTGCATCAGCAGCGCCGTGTCCGATCTCGTGCTCGATCTCTGATTCCGGAACCCCTCATGTCCAATGCAACCACCACGCGCCGTCTCGGCGCGCAGGAACTCGAAGCCTTCGGCGCCGAGCTCGACGCGCTGCACACGCGCACCATGGCCCAGGTGGGCAAGGTCGATGCCGACTACATCCGCAAGGTGGTCCGCGCCGTGCGCTATCTGGCCGTCGCCGGCCGCGGCCTGCTGTTCGTCGGCGCGATCGGCGGCGCGTTCGTGCCATGGCTGCTGATCCCGGCGTGGATCCTCGGCGTGCTGCTGCTGGGCGCGGCCAAGATCCTGGAGAACATGGAAGTCGGCCACAACGTCATGCACGGCCAGTACGACTGGATGGGCGACCCGGACCTGGACAGCAACCGCTACGAATGGGACATCGTCGCCACCGGCGACAACTGGCGCCACTCGCACAACTTCCGCCACCACACCTATACCAACGTGCGCGGCATGGACGACGACATCGGCTACGGCCTGCTGCGGATCTTCCCCGAGCAGCGCTGGCGCCCGTTCTACCTGCTACAGCCGTTCATCGCCGTGGTGTTCGCGCTGTACTTCCAGTGGGGCGTGGCGATCCAGGAACTGAAGCTCGGCCGCTGGTTCGCCGGCAAGATGCCCAGGGGCAAGCTGCGCCGCGATTTCGCCCCGGTCGGCCGCAAGATGGGTCGCCAGCTGCTGAAGGACTACCTGGTGTTCCCGGCGCTGGCCGGGCCGTTCTTCCTGCCGGTGCTGCTGGGCAACCTGGCGGCCAACGGCATCCGCAACGTGTGGACCTACGTGGTGATCTTCTGCGGCCACTTCACCGCCGATGCCGAGACCTTCCCCAAGGAGTCGATCCGCAACGAATCGCGCGGCCACTGGTACATGCGCCAGCTGCGCGGCTCGTCGAACATCCGCGGCGGCCGCCTGATGCACCTGATGACCGGCAACCTCAGCCACCAGATCGAGCACCACTTCTTCCCCGACGTGCCGGCGCACCGCTACGCGGCGATGGCGGTCGAGGTGCGAGAGATCTGCGCGCGCTACGGCCAGCCGTACAACACCGGTTCGCTGGCGAAGCAGTTCGGCGAGGTGATGTGGCGGATCGTGCGCCACGCCTTCCCGAGCCGCCCGCGTCGCGTGGCCGCGCGCAAGCCGGGCAGGTTGCAGGAAGCCTGATTCGGCAGCGGGGCGGGGAAGCCGCGCGTAGGGCGGATCTCGATCCGCCACAAGGATCTCTCCCGTTTCCATGGATGGCGGGTCGAGACCCGCACGACGGGACGACGCAACAACGACAAGGGCCCCGAAGGGCCCTTGTGCATTTCAGCAATTGCGTTTCCTCAGCGGTTGCCGCCGCGCGGACCGCGGTTGCCGCCACCCGGCGGGCGACCGCCTGGGCCGCGATTGCCGCCGCCCGGTCCGCGCCCGCCCGGCCCCTTTGGACCACGGTTGCCACCCGGACGCGGACCACGCGGGCCGGCGTTGGGATTGAAGCTGCCGGGATTGGCATGATCGGACGGGAAAGACGGCGCGCTGTCGGGGTGGCCGTACGGCGCGCGCGGGCGTGCCGCGCCGGTGCCGCTGCGCGCGCCCTGGCCCTGTCCACCCCCCGGTCCGCGCTTCTTCGCGGCGCCGCCGTAGGGCTTCTTCGGGCCGCGCCCGTCCGCGTTGCGGTGGCCGCTGGGGCCGGTCTCCACGCCCTCGGGCACGTACCAGGTGCGGAACGCGGCCGGATTGCCCTCGGGCAGCGCGCGCGCGCCCTTGTCCTTGCGCTGCTTGAACGGCTTCTGCGACTGCTTGGCGGCCGCGTCGCCGCTGACCGTCAGCCCGCCGTGCGGCTTGCGCGCGCCACGGCCACGGCCGCGGTCCTCGCGCACGTGGTCGAAGCGGCGCAGCTCGCGGCCTTCGTCGGCGGTGTTGTGGCCGTTGACGTAGGCCTTGCCCGACCCGAGGTGCACGGTCGACTTGGCGGCCTTGCGCTGTCCGATCACCGGCTGCAGCGTCAGCGCCGGCGGCGGGCCTTCCTCGAGCTTGAGTTCCTTGCGCAGCGCTTCGACCTGGGTGTCGGGCAGCTCCTGCGACTGGCCGCGCAGCAGCGGCTGCGGCAGGGTCACGTTGCCGTAGCGGATGCGCTTGAGGCGGCTGACCTGGCAGCCCTGCGATTCCCACAGCCGGCGCACCTCGCGGTTGCGGCCCTCCTTGAGCAGCACCTGGAACCAGTCGTGCGAATCGGTGCCGCCGATGCGCTTGATCTCGTCGAACTTCGCAGGGCCGTCCTCCAGCGACACGCCGCGCTGCAGGCGGTCGACGATCTTGTCCGACACGGTGTCCTCGCCCTCGGGAGCGCGCACGCGGCACACGTATTCGCGCTCGACCTCGTGGGAGGGATGCATCATCGCGTTGGCGAGCTCGCCGTCGGTGGTCAGCAGCAGCAGGCCGGTGGTGTTGATGTCGAGGCGGCCGATCGCGATCCAGCGCGCGCCCTTGAGCGCGGGCAGGGCGTCGAAGATCGTCGGCCGTCCCTCGGGGTCCTCGCGGGTTGTGACCTCGCCCTCGGGCTTGTTGTAGATCAGCACGCGGGCCGGCTCGGTCAGCGCGCTGGCGACGAAGCTGCGGCCGTCGAGTTCGATGCGGTCGCCGCCCTTGATGCTCATGCCGGTCTGCGCGACCTCGCCGTTGACCTTGACCAGGCCGTCGGCGATGCGCTGCTCCAGCGCGCGGCGCGAGCCCAGGCCGGCCTGGGCGAGCACCTTGTGCAGGCGTTCCTCGAGGCGCGGCGCGGCATCGGCGGCGGGTGCCTCGCCGCGCTTGAGCGACAGCGGGCTGCGGGCGGGTTTGTCGGGGGTGTTGCGATGTTGCGTCATGAATTGCTCCGGTCGCTGTCGCCGTCGGCGGCGAGGGCGTCTTGTGGTTCGGGGTGTGGGTCGGATGGCGCGGTGCCGGCATCGGCGTCCGCGGCATCGGGTGGGGTGCCGGCGTCGGTGTCTTCGTCGCCGGACGGATGGGTTGCCGTCGCCGGCGGGTCGCCGGAAGCGGCGTCGGTGCCGAGGGCGGCATCGGCATCGCTATGGGTCCCGGCTTCTGCGCCGGCATCGGCGGGTTCGGCATCGGCCGATTCGGCAGCGATGGACTCCATGTCGATGCGGTCAACCTCGATGTCCAGCGATTCGTCGATCGCGATGGCGATGTCCAGTACCTCGTCGGACGATCCGTCTTCGCCACCGGGGCCGCCGTCGTCGTTGGCCGCCGCGTCGGCATCGGCCGTGGCTTCATCGGCGTCCCCGCTGGCGACGCCGCCGACGCCACGCGGGCCCTCGTCGTTGAACCGCATCTGCGGGTCGAGCTCGGCGAAATCCTTGAGCTCCGACAGCGGCGGCAGTTCGTCGAGCCGCTTGAGGCCGAAATAGTCGAGGAAGGTCTTGGTGGTGCCCAGCAGTTCCGGCCGCCCGGGCATGTCGCGGTGGCCGACGACGCGGATCCACTCGCGCTCCTCCAGCGCCTTGATGATGTTGCTGTTGGTGGCCACGCCGCGGACCTGCTCGATCTCGCCGCGGGTGATCGGCTGGCGGTAGGCGATCAGCGCCAGCGTCTCCAGCGTCGCCCGGGTGTACTTGGTCTGGCGTTCGGTCCACAGCCGGGCGACCCAGCCGTGCACCTCGTGCTTGACCTGGAAGCGCCAGCCCGAGGCCAGCTCCACCAGTTCCACGCCGCGGTCGGCGCTGGCGGCCTGCAGGTCGGCGAGCGCCTGCGCGATGCTGCCTTCGGGCGCCGGCTCGTCGAGCGTGAACAGCGCCTCGAGCTGCGCCTTGGTCAGCGGCTGCGTGGCCGCCAGCAGCGCGGCCTCGACGATGCGGTTGATCAGGGACTGGTCCATCTCGGAACTCGATCGGTAGGGGTCAGGACGTCGTGTCGTCGTGGTCGGACGGCACGTCGTCGTCGAACTCGCTGGAGAACTTCAGCGCGGTGCCGTCGGCTTCCGCGCCGGCCAGCGACTTGATGTAGATCGGCGCCAGCGGCGCTTCCTGGACGATGTCGAGCAGCCGTTCCTTGGTCAGCTCCAGGATCGACAGGAACGTCACCACCACGCCGAGCCGGCCCTCGCTGGCGTCGAACAGCGACTCGAACCGGTGGAACGCGCCGCCGGTCAGCCGGGTCAGCACCTCGCCCATGCGCTGGCGCACGCTCAGCGCGTCGCGGCGGATCGCATGGCCGGTGAACAGCTCGGCGCGCTTGAGCACGTCGTGCAGCGCCAGCAGCATCTCGCGCAGTTCCACCGGCGGCGGCTCGCGGTTGGCCGGGCGCTCGGGCAGCAGCGCCGACGCCGGGCTGGTGTCGCGGTCCTGGCGCGGCAGGCGGTCCAGGTCCTCGGCCGCCTGCTTGAAGCGTTCGTATTCCTGCAGCCGCCGGACCAGGTCCGCGCGCGGGTCGTGCTCGTCGCTGTCCTCGGCGGGCGGGCGCGGCAGCAGCATCCGCGACTTGATCTCGGCCAGGATCGCGGCCATGACCAGGTACTCGGCGGCCAGCTCGAAGCGCAGCTCCTGCATCACGCCGATGTAGTCGACGTACTGCTGGGTGATCTCGGCGACCGGGATGTCGAGGATGTCGAGGTTCTGGCGGCGGATCAGGTACAGCAGCAGGTCGAGCGGGCCTTCGAACGCCTCGAGGATGACTTCCAGCGCATCGGGCGGGATGTACAGGTCCTGCGGAATCTGCAGCACCGGCTGGCCGTGCACCACCGCCAGCGGCATTTCCTGCTGCTGCGGCGAAGCGCCATGGGCGGCGGCCGCGACGGGCGCGGTCTCGTGTGCGGGCTGGGTCATTCGGATCGCGGCCCCTCCGGGCCACACGACAACTGCTGGATCACGGATAGGGCATCACGGGCAAGACACGACGGCTGGGCTCTGCGTCCGCGTCGAACGCGGTGGCGGATCGGTCGCGCGGCGTCTGCCGTCGCGGGCACTGCGGGTACTTCTGAGGACGACTGCGGTCTGGCCACGCACGACGCGCACCTGTGGGCGACAGGGGCGGGCGGGAATGTGGCGTTGGACCGTGCCGGCCGATGGGCGACCGCGGGCGGGCGGCGCTGGATGCCTTCGCTGCGGTGACTGGCCGGTGATCTGGCGCACAGGGTAAGCGCTGCATCGGGCGCTGTCCAGCCTCGGCGGCGCGGCGCCGGCCGCTACACTGGCCGTTCATCGGCAACGGGGCATGGGACATGTGGTACGCGATCGAGGGTTACGACGGCGAGGACGTGCTGGCCGCGCGACTGGCCGCGCGCGATGCGCACCTGGCGCGCCTCCGCGCATTGCGCGATGCGGGGCGCCTGCTGCTGGCGGGACCGTGTCCGGCGATCGATGCCGAGGATCCGGGGCCCGCCGGCTTCAGCGGCAGCATCGTCATCGCCGCATTCGAGTCGCTGGACGCCGCGCGCGCCTGGGCCGATGCCGACCCCTATGTCGCGGCCGGCGTCTATGTGCGTGTCGAGGTGCGGCCGTTCAAACGCGTGCTGCCCTGAAGTCGCCTGCGTCGGATGCGTTGGCAGTAGGTCGGGGCGACGCCCCCGACGCGCTGGATCGCCACGGTGCGGACGACCGGGCGGGGTTCGGGATGCAGGTAGGTGCCACGCCCTGCGCGGACGATCGGCGATGCGGTCCGGCGGCGGCGCACGCATCGGGCGCGTCGGCCCGGCCTGCGGGCTGGCGCCGACCTGGATGCTGCATCGCAACATATTCATTTCATTGGATTTTCTTTGCGCTGCCGGTTGAAAACGCTTACATTCGCGACATCGCGCAACCGCGGAGGGCAGGGTGAGCGTCACCATCAAAGATGTCGCCCAGCGGGCCAGGGTCTCGGTCGCGACCGTGTCGCGGGCGCTCAACGGCCACCAGAACGTCGCCGAGCCGGTGCGGCGCCGGGTGCTCGATGCCGCGCGCGAGTTGCGCTACAGCCCGCACCATGCGGCCCGCAGCCTCAGCAGCCGGCGCACCCAGACCATCGGCGTCGTGCTGCCGGATCTGCACGGCGAGTTCTTTTCCGAACTGATGCGCGGCATCGACCAGGTCGCGCGCGTGCGCGGCCAGCACCTGCTGGTGTCCAGCTACCACGGCGACCCGGAAGCGCAGGGTGCGGCGCTGCGGGCGATGCGCGGCCGCGTCGACGGCCTGCTGCTGATGTCGCCGTACCTGCATGACGACGGCTTCCTGTCGGGCAATGTCGACGCCAGCATGCCGCTGGTGCTGATCAACGCGGCGCGCGGCGCCGACCACCCGGCGCTGGGCATCGACAACCACGGCGGTGCGCTGGCCATGACCCGGCACCTGCTCGGCGCCGGCTACCGCCGCATCGCCTTCATTGCCGGCCCGGACAACAACGACGACGCGCGCGAGCGGCTGCGCGGCTACTGCGACGCGCTGGCCGGGGACGCGGGCGGTGCGGCCCCCTGGGTGCTGCCGGGACGTTTCGACGAGGACTCCGGCCACCAGGCCGGGCAGGCGCTGCTGGCGTCCGAGGCCCGGCCCGACGCGATCTTCGCCGCCAACGACATGATGGCGATCGGCTGCCTGTACGCCCTCGGGCGCGGTGGCGTGCGCACGCCCGAGGACATCGCGGTCGTCGGTTTCGACGACGTGCCGCTTGCACGCTACGTTCACCCGGCCCTCACGACGATGCGCGTCGACATCGCTGAACTGGGCGCGCGCGCGATCAGGAAGCTGCTCGATATCGGACTGCCGGATACCCGGCCGCAACCGGCCGCAGAAGCCGGTGCACCGGACCTGCTGCAGACCGAACTGGTGGTGCGCGATTCCTGCGGCGTCCGGCATGCCGGCGTGGCGGGCCACGGCGATGCCATGCCGGACGGCGGTCCGAAACAGGTGGCCGCGTCCGGCTGATCCATTACTGCAATGAGGTGCAATGCCTTGGGAGGGGCAGTCATCCAACCAGAAGTACCCGGCGACAGCTGCCTCGTGTGCGAGCCCCCGATCGCACATCCGCATCGTCCGTAGCCGGTGCCATCCCATACGTCCTGTTCCGCGGCGCCGCCCCCCGCAGCCGCCGCACTCTCCATTCCCTAGAAAAAGAGAAACATCCATGAGCCAGTCCATGTGCCAGTCCCCCGTCCATCCAAGGCCACTCGCCCGTACCCTGCTCAGCTGCGCACTGGCCGGCTGCATGGCCCTTGCGGCGCCGGCCGTGCTTGCGCAGTCGACCGCCGCCACCATCCGCGGCCAGGTCATGGCCGATTCGACCCCGGCCACCGATGCGCGCGTCACCGCGACCAACACCGCCACCGGCCTGACCCGCAGCGTGCAGGCCAATGCCAACGGCAACTACAGCCTCGGCGGCCTGCCGCCGGGCACCTACCGGCTGGACGTGACCGCGGACGGGCAGAGCACGTCGCAGACGGTGACCGTCGCCGTGGGCCAGGTGGCGACGCTGAACCTGGGCGTCGGCGGCGTGGCCGAGGCGGCGCCGGCGGGCGAGGCGACCGACATGGACACGGTCCGGGTCACCGCGACGGCACTGGTCGAGACCCGGACTTCGGAAGTGGCCACGTACGTGAGCCAGAAGCAGATCGAATCGCTGCCGCAGGGCACGCGCAACTTCCTCGCGTTCGCCGACACCGTGCCCGGCATGGTGTTCACCCAGGACGGCAACGGCAACACCAAGCTGCGCTCGGGCGGCCAGTCGGCCAACAACATCAACGTGTTCATCGACGGCGTGGGCCAGAAGAGCTACACCATGCCCGGCGGCGTGCCCGGCCAGGACACCAGCCGCGGCAATCCGTTCCCGCAGTCGGCGATCGGCGAGTACAAGGTCATCACCTCGAACTACAAGGCCGAGTTCGACCAGATCAGCAGCGCGGCGATCGTCGCCGCCACCCGCAGCGGCACCAACGATTTCGAGGGCAGCTTCTTCTGGGACAGGACGGGTACCGAGTGGCGCGCCAGGACACCGGCCGAGATCAAGTCCGGGAACAAGGTCGACTCGAAGGAAGAGCAGTACGGCGTGTCCTTCGCCGGTCCGATCCTCGAGGACAGGCTGCATTTCTTCGTGGCCTACGAGGCCAAGGAATACGTGACCCCGAAGACCCTCGGGCTGGGGCAGCAGGGGCGCTATGACGTGGACGACGTGCCTGACTTCCTGCTCGCCGGCATCGGCCCGGCGAACTCCCCGTTCAAGCAGGACATGTACTTCGGCAAGCTGAGCTGGTCGGTCAACGACAACAACCTCGTCGAACTGTCCGCGCAGATCCGCGAGGAGGAAGAGACCATCCGCAACGACGGTGCGTTCACCGTCGACCGCGCGACGTTCATCACCAACGACGTCACCCGCTACGACCTGCGCTGGCAGTTCAGCGGCGACAGCTGGCTCAACGACATGCACCTGACCTACGAGGACACGGCATGGACGCCCAGGCCGCTGGCGGACGGCATCGGCTACATCCTCACCGTCTCCGACTACAACGACCAGAACGAGCGCGACAATCCCCAGAACATCGTCAGTTCCGGCGCCGGTTCCAACAACCAGGACAAGGGCCAGGAGGGCTGGTCGTTCCAGAACGACCTGACCTTCACCGGCTGGGACCGCCACACGCTGAAGATGGGCGTGAAGTACAAGAAGGTCGACGTCAACGCGACCGAGCGCAATTTCTCCAATCCGCAGTTCTACTACGACATCCACCAGAGCACGGAGCAGCCGTACCGGGTCGAGTTCGGCCGCGGCATCCCCGGCACCGCAGGCGGCTTCACCACGTCGGACAACACCCAGCTGGGCCTGTACATCCAGGACGACTGGGAGGTCAACGACCACCTGACGCTGAACCTCGGCGTGCGCTGGGACTACGAGACCACGCCGGTCTACGAGGACTTCGTCACGCCGGCGGATCTTGCCGAGAACATGCGCAACCATCCGAACCTGCAGAACTCCGACATCGATGTCGAGAACTACATCAGCAACGGCAACAACCGCAGCAGCTACAAGTCGGCGTGGCAGCCGCGCATCGGCTTCTCCTACGACATCGGCGGCGACCAGCGCAACGTGATCTTCGGCGGCGCCGGGCGTTCCTACGACCGCAACCTGTTCACCAACCTGCAGAAGGAACAGCAGACCACGACCTACGCCGGTCCGTATCGCGCCTACTTCGTCGATGCCGACGGCGTGTGCCGCAACGCCAACGGCTGCGTGGCGTGGGACCCGGTCTACCTGACCGAGGCCGGTCTCGACCAGCTGGTGGCCGCAGGCGATGTCTCGCGCGAGTTCTACCTGATCAACAACGACCTGAAGGTGCCGTACTCCGACCAGTTCAGCCTCGGCATCCGCAACACCTGGGATTTCGGCGAGACGAGCTGGAACAGCGAGGTCGCCGTCGCCCACATCCGCAGTTACGACGGCCTGTCGGTGCGCCTGGGCAACCGCCGTCCGGATGGCAGCTTCTTCCCGCCGGACGCGAACTGGGGCACGCCCTGGGACTTCGACGCGCCGTTCGGTCGCATCGTGCTGGTCGACAACGGCCTGGAGACCAAGACCAACACCCTGCTGATGAAGATGGACAAGCCCTATACCAATGCATCGGGCTGGGGCGTCACGCTGGCCTATACCTACACCGACGCCGAGCGCAACTCCGCCGAGGACGGGGCGGGGATCTTCGACTATCCGTATGCGGGCTACTTCGGCTGGCTGCCGGTGGCGCAGGTGCCGCGGCACCGCTTCGTCGGTACCGCGATCTGGGACGGACCGGGCGGCATCACCTATTCGGGCAAGCTGACGATGGAAAGCATGCGCTACCGCGTGTCCAACGATTGTCGGGACGTGTGCTTCCCGTCGTCGTACCGTCCCGACGGCACGATCGGCCTGCTGCAGCTCGATCTCGCCGCCAACAAGGTCTGGCAGGTGTCCGACGACATCAGCTTCCGGGTCCGTGGCGACATCCTGAACGTGACCAACCGCCGCAACTGGAACAGCTACAACGACAATTGGGTGGCGGAGAACTTCGGCCAGCACGAGGACGGCATCCAGCTGCCGACGCGCACCTTCAAGCTGTCGTTCGGCATCGACTGGTAACACCCACCGCTGCCGGTCATCCTCGTCGGATGATCGGCAGTTTTATACTGGCCCCTGAAAACGATTTCACCGCGAGGTTCCTTCCACGATGCGATCCCGTCTGCGTGCGTTCCAATTCCTGATGCTCGTCGCGCTTGCCGCCCTGTTCCTGGCCGGCTGCGGCAGGCAGGAACCGGCCGAACCCGCGGTGCCGCCGCCCAAGCCCGGACCGATCGCACAGTTGCCGGAGCTGTTGCCGCCCGAGGCGGAGCCGCAGGGCCCGCCGGAGCTGCCGCCGCTGTTCGCCGACATCGAGCGGCGCACGTTCCAGTTCTTCTGGGACACGACCAACGAGGTCAATGGGCTGACGCCCGACCGTTTCCCGTCGCGGCCGTTCTCCAGCGTCGCGGCGGTGGGCTATGCGCTGACCGCCTATCCGATCGGCATCGAGCGTGGCTGGGTCAGCCGCACCCAGGCCGTGGACCGTACCCTGACGACGCTGAAGTTCTTTCGTGACGTGAAGATGGGGCCACAGGCCACCGGCACCGGCGGGCACCAGGGCTTCTTCTACCACTTCATCGACATGGACCAGGGCCATCGCTACGAGCCGTGGGTCGAACTGTCGAGCGTCGATACCGGCCTGATGATGATGGGCGTGCTGTTCGCACAGTCCTATTACGACCGCGACGACCCGCGCGAGGTCGAGATCCGCGAACTCGCCGACCAGCTGTACCGCAACGTGCGCTGGCCGTTCCTGCAGCAGCGCAAGCCGCTGATCTCGATGGGCTGGTACCCCGAGAGCGGCTTCATCGAGCACGACTGGACCGGTTACGACGAGGCGATGCTGGTCTACATCCTCGCGCTCGGATCGCCGACGCACCCGGTCGAACCCGAGGCGTGGGAAGTGTGGACGCGTACCTACGACAACCTGTGGGGCGTGTTCCGCGGCCAGGAGTATTTGAGCTTCGCGCCGCATTTCGGCCACCAGTACAGCCACGTCTGGATCGATTTCCGCGGCATCCGCGACGAGTACATGCGCCGCCGCGGCATCGACTACTTCGAGAACAGCCGCCGCGCGACCTACGCCCAGCGCCAGTACGCGATCGACAACCCGATGGGCTGGAAGGACTACGGCGAGAACGTCTGGGGCCTGACCGCCAGCGACGGGCCGCAGCGCACCGACCAGGACTACAACGGCGAGCAGCGCGAGTTCCGCCACTACACCGCGCGCGGCGCCGGCCTGGACGTCGCCTTCGACGACGGCACGATCGCGCCGACCGCGGCAGTGGCGTCGATCGCGTTCGCGCCGGAGATCGTGATCCCGGCGACCGAGGAACTGCACCGCCGCTATGGCGACTACCTGTACTCCAGCTACGGCTTCCTCGACGCGTTCAATCCCAGCTTCGACTACGAGGACGTGCCGCTGAAGACCGGGCGCCTGGTGCCGGGCAGGGGCTGGGTGGCCAGCGACTACATCGCCATCGACCAGGGGCCGATCCTGGCGATGATCGCCAATTACAGAAACGATTTCGTCTGGGAGGTGATGAAGCGCAATCCCTACATCCGCACCGGTCTGGAACGCGCCGGCTTCACCGGCGGCTGGCTTGCCGGCGACGACGAGCCGAAGGATTCCGGTCCGCCGGACGTCGACGCGGCGATGGCGCGTTCGATCGGCATCGCCGAGTCGCGCGCCGCCAACCGCGCGCCGGACCGCGACGCGCCCGCACCCGCACCCGCACCGGGACGCGCGTCCGAACCCGAGCCGGCGGACTGAGGATGGCCCGGCAGGCGGCGGGCAGGCGGGTGACAGGCCGGGGTGCGACCGTACCCGGGCGTGCGTGGTGGGCGCTCGTCGCCCTTGTCCTGCTGCTGGCCGGCTGCGCGCGCACGTCGGACGACGTCGTCATCCGGTTCTGGGCGATGGGTCGCGAGGCCGAGGTGGTGTCGGAGCTGGTGCGCGAGTTCGAGGCCACGCATCCGGGCATCCGCGTGCAGGTGCAGCAGATCCCGTGGACGTCGGCGCACGAGAAGCTGCTGACCGCGTTCGCCGCCGATGCGCTGCCCGACATCTGCCAGCTCGGCAACACCTGGGTGCCCGAGTTCGCGGTGCTGGGTGCGCTGGAACCGCTGCAGTCGCGCGTCGACGCCTCGCCGGAGATCGACGAGGCCGACTATTTCCCCGGGATCTGGCAGACCAACGTCGTCGACGGCACGCTGCTCGGCGTGCCGTGGTACATCGACACGCGCCTGATCTTCTACCGCAGGGACATCCTGGCCGAGGCGGGCGTGGCCGCGCTGCCGGCGACATGGGCCGAGTGGGAGGCCGCGATGGCGGCGGTCAAGGCGCATGTCGGGCCGTCGCGCTACGCGGTGATGGTGCCGCTCAACGAATTCGAGCAACTGCTGTCGTTCGGCCTGCAGCAGGACGATCCGCTGCTGCGCGACGACGACACCCGCGGCAACTTCGAGAGTCCCGGCTTCCGCCGCGCGCTGGCGTTCTACGCCAACATGTTCGAGCAGGGTTGGGCGCCGAAGATGTCCGAGACCCAGATCTCCAACGTCTGGGACGAATTCGGGCGCGGGTTCTTCGCGTTCTACGTGTCCGGGCCATGGAACATCCGCGAGTTCCGCAACCGCATGCCGGCCGCACTGCAGGACCAGTGGGGCACCGCGCCGCTGCCGGGGCCGGACGGGCCGGGGGCGGGCATCGCCGGGGGCACCTCGCTGGTGCTGTTCCGCGATTCCCCGAACAAGGACGCGAGCTGGCAGCTGATGGAATTCCTGTCGCGCCCCGACATCCAGCAGCGCTTCCACGCGATGATCGGCAACCTGCCGCCGCGGCGCAGCACCTGGGACTTCCCGCAGCTGCGCGAGGATCCGTACGCACTCGCGTTCCGCGACCAGCTCGAGCGCGTGCGCCCGACGCCCAAGGTGCTGGAATGGGAGCGCATCGTGCAGGAGATGCGCCTGGCCAGCGAGCGCGTGGTGCGCGGCGGGATGCCGCAGGACACGGCGCTGCGCGAGCTCGACGCACGCGTCGACACGCTGCTGGAGAAGCGGCGCTGGGTGCGCGCGCAGGAAGGTGCCGCCCATGCGCGCTAGCACCGCCGGCTGGATCTTCGCCGGCCCCGCGCTGATCGTGCTCGGGGTGTTCTTCGGCATTCCGGTCGCATCGGCACTGCTGCTGAGCCTGACCGACTTCGACCTGTACGCGCTGGCCGACATCTCGCACCTGCGCTTCGTCGCGCTGGGCAACTACTGGGACCTGCTGCAGACGCCGCTGTTCTGGAAGTCGCTGGGCAACACCGCGTACTTCGTCGTCATCGGCGTGCCGCTGTCGATCGCGGTCTCGCTGGGCGCGGCGCTGCTGCTCAACGCGAAGCTCGCGCGCTTCAAGGGCCTGTTCCGCACCGCGCTGTTCGCACCGGTGGTGACCACGCTGGTCGCGGTCGCGGTGATCTGGCGCTACCTGTTCCATACCAGCTACGGCCTGGTGAACTGGGCGCTGGGCCATGTCGGCATCTCGCCGGTGGACTGGCTCGGCGACCCGGCGTGGGCGATGCCGACGATCATCCTGTTCGCGGTGTGGAAGAACTTCGGCTACAACATGGTGATCTTCATCGCCGGCCTCGCGGCGATTCCCGAAGACCTCTACGAGGCCGCGCGCATCGACGGCGCCTCGCGCTGGAAGCAGTTCGTGCACGTCACGCTGCCGATGCTGGGGCCGGTGCTGCTGGTGGTCGCGGTGATCACCGTGTCGGGCTACTTCCAGCTGTTCGCCGAGCCCTACGTCATGACCCGCGGCGACCCGCTGCAGAGCACGGTCAGCGTCCTGTACTTCATGTACGAGGAAGGCTTCATGTGGTGGAACCTCGGCCGCGCGTCGGCGGTGGCATTCCTGCTGTTCCTGATCATCCTCGGCGTGACCACGCTGCTGCTGCGCTTCGGCCGCCGCCGGGAGCTGGTATGAGCCGGGCGGGGCGCTACCACGAGGTCGGGGCGTCGCGCTGGTCGGCGTGGCTGGTCAACGGCGCACTGGCGGTGCTGGCGGTCATCGCGCTGGCGCCGCTGGCGTGGATGCTGTCGGTGTCGTTCATGCCCACCGGCGAGGCCAGCGGATTTCCGCCGCCGCTGCTGCCGTCGGCGATCACCTTCGACAACTACCACGAACTGTTCGCGCGCGCCGGCATGGGCCGCTATTTCGCCAACAGCCTGATGATCTCCGGCGCGATCACCGTCGGCGCGCTGCTGATCAACACGATGGCCGGCTACGCGTTCGCCAAGCTGCGTTTCCGCGGCCGCGAGCGACTGTTCCAGATCCTGCTGGCCGCGCTGGTGATCCCGGCGCAGGTGGCGATGCTGCCGCTGTTCCTGATGATGAAGGGCATGGGCCTGGTCAACAGCTTCGGCGCGGTGATCATTCCGGGCCTGGCGACCGTGTTCGGCATCTTCCTGGTGCGCCAGTACGCACGTTCGATTCCCGACGAACTGCTGGAAGCGGCGCGCATCGACGGCGCCGGCGAGTTGCGGATCTTCTTCCAGATCGTGCTGCCGATGCTCAAGCCGGTGCTGGTGACGCTGACGATCTTCACCTTCATGGCTGCGTGGAACGACTTCATGTGGCCGCTGATCGTGCTGACCGACCAGAGCAACTACACCCTGCCGGTGGCGCTGGCGGCGCTGTCGCGCGAGCACATCCAGGATGTCGAGATGATGATGGCCGGCGCCGTCGTCACCGTGATCCCGGTGCTGTTGCTGTTCCTCGCGCTGCAGCGTTACTACATCCAGGGCCTGCTGCTTGGAAGCGTCAAGGGGTGAGGACGCGCGTTTGCGCGGCACCGCCGCGCGCGCGTCCGAACGCCCGGCCATGGATGGCCGGGCAGGGCCGTCCCGGCGTCCGTGATGTCGCGCCATGGATGGCAACAGAACTTCATCGACTGAAGTGCTTGCGAGCCTTCAGTCAATGCGCGAATTCGGATCCACCGAAACACCCGTCCGAACCACGGAGCCAACGCACCGCATGAAGATCCTCGACACCCGCGCGCACCGCGCGCCTGCCGACACCGACATGACGCCTGCTGGCGACACCGTCGCGTCCCGTGAACCGCGTCGCTTCGTGCGCGTCGCGGGCATCGTCGCAATGGCGACCGCACTTGCCGCCTGCGACGTCTCGCCGACGCCTTCCGGCGATGCCGCCGTACCTGCCGACGGCGAAGTCCGCGTGCTCGACGACTTCGAGGATCTTTCGCCGTGGCAGGTGGTCACCTCCAACCAGGTCACCGGCACGCTGCGCCAGGTCGATGTCGACGATGGCAAGGCGCTGTGCCTGGACTACCACTACAACGGCGTCTCCGGCCACGTCGGCATCCAGCGCGATCTGCCGCTCGACTATCCGGACAACTACCGCTTCGGCTTCCGCCTGCGTGGCGATTCGCCGGCCAACGACCTGCAGTTCAAGCTCATCGACGCCAGCGGCGACAACGTCTGGTGGGTCAACCGGCCGAAGTACGACTTCCCGGCCGACTGGACCGGGGTGCGCTACCGCAAGCGCCACATCGACAGGGCCTGGGGGCCGGACCCGGACCGGACCCTGCGCAGCAGCGCGAAGCTCGAGTTCACGATCTACAACAACGCCGGCGGCAAGGGTACCGTCTGTTTCGACGAACTCACCTTCGAAACGCTGCCGGCCGACGACGACTCGCCGCTGACCGCCACCGCCGCATCGACGACCACGCCCGATGCCGCAGGCAACGCGGTCGACGGCGATGCCGACAGCGCCTGGCAGACCGGCGCCGCGCCGCAGTCGCTGGTGCTCGACCTGGGCAAGCTGCGCGAATTCGGGGGCCTGCGCCTGCAGTGGCAGCCCGGTCGCCAGGCGTCGGACTACGCGGTGTCGCTGTCCGACGATGGCGAGCACTGGCGCGAGGTGCGCAGCGTCGCGGGCGGCAACGGTGGCGTCGACTGGCTGTCGCTGCCCGAATCGGAGGCGCGCTTCGTCGGCCTGGACCTGCGCGCGGGTCCGGCCGACGGCTTCGCGCTGGCCGAGGCCACGCTGCAGCCATTGGCGGTCTCGGCGCATCCGAACGATTTCGTCAAGGCGGTCGCGGCCGATCGCCCGCGCGGCCAGTTCCCGCGCGGCTTCAGCGGCGAGCAGCCGTACTGGACGATCCTCGGCCTCGACGGCGGCACCCAGCAGGGCCTGATCGGCGAGGACGGCGCGATCGAGGTCGCGGCCGGCGGCTTCTCGATCGAACCCTTCGTGCGCGCCGGCGACACCCTGGTGACCTGGGCCGATGCCGACATCGCCCAGTCGCTGCAGGACGACTACCTGCCGATCCCGAACGTGGACTGGACCCATGAGGCGGCGCTGCTGCGCGTGACCGGTTTCGCCCGCGGCACGCCGGAGGCTTCGCAACTGGTCGCCCGCTACCGGCTGACCAATCCCGGCACCCAGCCGCGCGACTACGAACTGGTGCTCGCGGTGCGGCCGCTGCAGGTCAATCCGCCGAGCCAGTTCCTGAACATCACCGGAGGCGTCAGCCCGCTGCGTGCGCTGTCGGTCGCGCCGGACCGGATCAGCGTCGACGGCACGCCGCGGGTATTCGCGCGCGAGCCGGCGCAGGCCGCCTTCGCGACCACGTTCGACGCCGGCATGGAGGTCGAGCACATCGCAGCGGGCACGCTGCCGGACACGGCCGAGGTCGATGACCCGCAGGCGCTGGCCTCCGGCGCACTGGTCTATCGCGTACACCTGCAGCCGGGCCAGTCGCGCGAGTTCGACCTGCTGGTGCCGATGACCGGCGCGGCATCCGCGCCGGATGCCTGGAACCCGCAGGCCTGGCAGGACGCCGTGGCGGCCGAGTGGCGCGGCAAGCTGGGCGAGGTCGGCATCGAGGTGCCGCTGGCCGGCAAGCCGCTGGCCGACACCCTGCGCACGTCGCTGGCGCACATGCTGATCTCGCGGATCGGGCCGCGGCTGCAGCCGGGCACGCGTTCCTATGCGCGCAGCTGGATCCGCGACGGCGCGATGATTTCCGAAGGCCTGCTGCGCATGGGCCGGCCCGAGGTCGTGAAGGAATACGTCGAGTGGTACGCGCCCTACCAGTTCGACAACGGCATGGTGCCGTGCTGCGTCGACGACCGCGGCAGCGACCCGGTGCCCGAGAACGACAGCCACGGCGAGCTGATCTTCAACATCGCCGAGTACTGGCGCTACACCAAGGACGATGCCTTCCTCGAAGCGATGTGGCCGCACGTGGTCGGCGCCTTCGACTACATGGAGGTGCTGCGCGCCAGCGAGCGCACCGAGGCCAACCGCGCGGTCAACGAAGCCTTCTACGGCATGATGCCGGCCTCGATCAGCCACGAGGGCTATTCGGCCAAGCCGATGCACTCGTACTGGGACAACTTCTGGGCGCTGCGCGGCTACAAGGATGCGGTGGAGATCGCCGAGGCGCTGGGCAGGACGGGTGACATCCCGCGCATGACCGCCGCGCGCGACGAGTTCCGCGTGGACCTCGACGCGTCGCTGCGCGCCGCCGCGCAGCTGCACGGCATCGACTTCCTGCCCGGTGCGGCCGAGCTCGGCGACTTCGACGCCACCTCGACGACGATCGCGCTGGCGCCCGGTGGCGAGCAGGGGCGGCTGCCCGAGCCGCTGCTGACCAACACCTTCGAGCGCTACTGGACCAAGTTCAGCGACCGCCGCGACGGTCGCGAGCCATGGAAGGACTACACGCCGTACGAATGGCGCAACGTCGCCGCGTTCGTGCGCCTGGGCTGGCGCGAGCGCGCGAACGAGGTCCGCGAGTGGTTCTTCGAGCATCGCGCGCCGCTGGCATGGAACCAGTGGGGCGAGGTGGTCACGCCGACGCCGCGCACGCCGTTCTTCCTCGGCGACCTGCCGCATGCCTGGGTCGGTTCCGACTTCGTGCGCTCGGCGCTGGACATGTTCGCCTACGTGCGCGAGGTCGACGACAGCCTGGTGCTGGCCGCGGGCGTGCCGGCCGCGTGGTTCGATGGCGAGGGCGTGCGCCTGCACGGCATGCGCACGCCGCAGGGCACCGTCGGCTACCGCCTGCGCCGCGACGGCGGCGCGCTGCTGCTCGACATCGACGCCGACAGCGGCCTGCCGCAGGGCGGGCTGGTGCTGCAGTGGCCGTATCCGAGCGTGCCGGGCGCGACCACGATCGACGGCGCGCCGGCGCAGTGGCAGGGCAGCGAACTGCGCATCACCCGCGCCGGTGCGCGCGTACGGATCGAAGGCGCCGGCTGAACACGGTGGCTGCCACATCCCGATAACGCGCCCTGCGCTGCAAGGGCGCAGGGCGACCTCGGGTCGGCCCCAGTGCCGTCGCAGCGCCCTGCATGGCAGCATCGGGGCACGCCGGCCGCTGCGTGTCTTGCGTGCGCCGGTGCCGTTTCCAGGCCGGAGTTGCCTTCATGAATGCCAGCGTCTCGCAGCGTCCCTTCGAGCTTCCACCACCGCCCCCGCCGCCGCGTCCCAGTGCGGAGACGTTGTCGACGGCGACGCCGGCCGGGGCCAACACCGCGGTCGCGGGCATGGACGCGGAGGCGCTGTCCGCATTCAACAGCGACGTGCAGGCATTGCCGGCCAGCGAGCGCCAGGGGCTGCTCAACGATCTCGCCGCCAAGCTCGATGCGCCGAACCTCGTCCGCCTGCACGACGCCTTCGGCCAGAACGCGGTCACCTCTGCGGTCGACATGCGCGCCGGCGCCGACGTCCGCGAGGCCTACCAGTCGCTGGTGCCCGCCGCATCCAGCGGCCCGACGCTGCCGCAAGGTCCCTCGGGAATGCCGCCGCCGGACATCGCCCGGATCGAAGGGCCGCAGATCCGCCAGGCGCAGGAGGACTTCGCCGCCGAACAGCTCGACAGCGGCGCGATCAGCGCACCCTGGCAGATGGCGCAACTGTTGCAGGCCCATGCCACCGAGCCGGCCTATCAGGCCGAACTGGTGCGCCTGGCCGACGAGGCCGGGGTGCTGGATTCGGTGATGGCGCCGAACTGGGGCCTGTTCAGCCGCGATGGCAGCGGCGGCTACGCGCAGAACGACGCCGACATGAACGCCGCACGCGAGGCGATGACCACCGCCATCGGCGTCGCGGTCGAACGCGGCGTGCTGAGCGAGGGCGGCATCCGCCATGCCGCCGCCGACAACGGCGCCTGGGGCGATGTCGCCGGACGCCTGCAGATCGGCAATGTCGGCAGGACCGAGGCCACGCGCGAAGCCGGCGCGACGCTGGAGACGCTGGCCGAAGATTATGCGTCCGCGCGCAAGGAGGTCGACAAGCTCAACGAGGAGCTCAACACCTTCCTGCTGCGCGCCGGGCCGCTGACGCCCGAACAGCAGGCCAAGTTCATCGAGGAATTCCGCAACGCCGAGGGCCACGCCGAAATCTACGCCGCCGAGGCCGAGGCCGGCGAGGCGCTGGCCAGCTACGTCGAGGAGAACCGCGACGCGCTGCTCGAAGCCGCGATCCGCGACCCCGCCGTCGCCCAGCAGGTGGTCGACATGCTCGGCCAGCTGGCCGAGGCGGGCAAGGGCGAACTGGCGCTGGAACTGCTCGGCGAGATCACCGCCGTCCCCGATTCCGCGCTCGGCGAAGCCTTCGCGGCGCATGCCGACACCCTGACCGGCGAACTGTTCGAGCAGATCACCGGCGCCGCGGCGGTCGAGGTCATCGCCAAGCATGGCGACGACCTGCAGGGCGCGATCGCCGAGCTGAAGGAACTGCTGCAGCCCTTCAAGGATGCGCAGTCGCTGTTCAAGAACGTCAAGGGCGGCATCGACAGCTTCACAGAGGGCCTGGCGCTGCTCGACAAGATCGGCGAGGGCGACTACGACGCCTTGCAGAAGCTCGCCGACGGCTTCGGCGACGCGTCGCCGTTCAAGCGCGCGCTGTCCGCCGCCGGCGTGGTCATCGGCGCGGTCAAGGCCGCGGACAGCCTGTCGGAAGGCGACTATCTGCAGGCGATCAACGGCTTCGCCTCGGCGGGCGAGAGCGGCCTGAACCTGCTGGCCGGCGCGACCAAGCACTTCGCCGACGCCGGCCGCCTGGCCCAGTACGGCGACGACACCGCGCGCGCCCTGGCCTTCGCCACCCGGCTCGCGCCCGCCCTCGGCGTGGTCGCCAGCGCGACGTCGATGATCCTCAACGCGCAGAAAGCGGGCGACGGCGCCAACGTCGGCTATGCGATCGCGGCGATCGGCGACGCCTTCAGCGTCATGGGCAGCGCGGTCTCGGCCTTCCCCGGCGGCCAGGTGCCCGGCATCCTGGTCAATGCGATCGGCACGGTGATCTCGACCATCGGCGGCTTCGTCGGCGACCAGATCGAGCAGCACCAGAACCGCGAGGAACTGCGCGGCTATATGGAGGCGGCCGGCGTGGACCCGGCGGTGATCGACCAGATGCTCTACGCCGGCGAAGCGGCGCACGAGGCGGCCGAGGCGCTGGGACTCGATGCCGAAGGCTTCCAGGCGCTGATCGTGGCCTATCCCGACATCGCCGCATCCCCGGGGCACCTGAAGGCGTTCACCGAGCTGGCGACCGCCGCGGGCATTCCCGCCGACAAGGTGGCCGACTTCGCCGACGCGCTGGCCAAGGACAACGCCGATTTCGCCTGGGACGTGTTCGGCATCGGGTCGAACCTGCCGGTTTCGCCCTCGTCGCGCGAGGCGGCGCTGCGCGACTATCTGGAGAATGCCTACCCGACGGCGGCCGAACTGGCCGAAAGCGAATCGCCCGAGCTGTTCGGCGAAGCCGAGCAGCAGCGCGAGGCCGCGCGCTTCGACTACGAGCAAAGCAGTTCCACCGGCAGCTACGAGCTGGCGATCGCCAACAACCTGATCCGCAACGACGACCCGGCCTATCGCGCCGAGACGATCCGCCTGCTCGACGAGAGCGGCCGGCTTGAGATCTGGGCCGAGCATCTGGCCGGATACGGCGACAAGTGGGCTGAGGCGGCGCGCGCCTCGCTTGACGACGCCGTCGCCGCAGGCGTCATCGACCAGGCCACCGCCGACCGGGTGAAGCAGACGCTGGGCTGATGCCCTGCGCAAGACATCGGTTTTTGCGGTGAAGGCTGACAGGATTCGATCGTGTATCACTGCCGGCTTTTGAGCCCCTCTCCCACGTGCGGGTGTATGGACCGGACACATGGTGGACACCTGTTCGGAGACATGGTGGACAGGTCATGCGAGCGAACGGCCCGCGTTCACCGTCCGGGTCGTGCTGTCGATCCGGGCGATCCGATACGTGCTCCAGTAGACATCGTACTGGCCATCCTCTCCTGCGGGGCGGACAGCCACATGCTCGCCGACGAAGGCCTTGCCGATCCGCCAGTTCCCGCCCCGCCAGCTGATCCGACCGTGTTCGTATACCTTGCGGACCTCGTCGCCCGCCCCGT